>JBDSKP010000796.1:0-1812 GCA_039916925.1 Duganella sp. | reverse complement strand
CGAGCGTGGTCAGCACGTCGGTGAGCACGTAGAACAGCGACGAGCTGTAGCCGTTCCCGGCCGAGATCGTGTTGCCGGCGACGACGCCAGGGCACAGGCCGAGCAGCATGAAGCCGATCTGCGCGATCGTCGAATAAGCCAGCATGCGCTTCAGGTTAGTCTGAGCGATCGCGGTCAGGTTACCGATGGCCAGCGACAGCACGGCCAGGACCATCAGCATCTGCTGCCAGTCGAACGCCATCGGCAGCAGGCCTTCCACCAGCAGGCGGATGCAGATGGCGAAGGTGGCGATCTTCGGCGCGCCGCCCAGCAACAACGTCACGGCCGTTGGCGAACCTTCGTAGACGTCCGGTACCCACATGTGGAACGGCACGGCGCCCAGCTTGAACGCCAGACCGGCGACCAGGAACACAATACCGAACACCAGGATGGTCGGCTTGATGGTGCCCGCCGCGACGGCGGCGGCCACTTTGCTGATTTCCAGCGTGCCGGTGGCGCCGTACAGCATCGAGATACCGTACAACAGGAAACCGGATGCCAGCGCGCCGAGGATGAAGTACTTCATCGCCGCTTCGGTGGCCTTGTGGTTATCGCGGCGCATGGCGACCAGCGCGTACAGCGACAGCGACATCAGTTCGACGCCCAGGTAGATCGTCAGGAAGTTCGAACCGGAGATCATGACCATCTGGCCCAGCATCGCGAACAGCGCCAGGACGTAGAATTCGCCGCCCAGGTTACCGCTCATCATGCCGCGCTCCGTGACATATTGGCGCGAATACACCAGCGTCAACGCCACCGACAGGTAGGTAAACAGCTTGAGCAGGTTCGCCATCGGATCATTGACGTACATGCCGTGGAAGGTGTACGCGGTGCTGCCGGCGTTGAAGTCGGCGAAGGTGATGCCGGCCAAAACCAGCAGCAGCAACAGCGACAGCACGTAGGTGACCGAGCGCTTGGACTCGGACAGGAACATGTCCACCAGCAGGAGGACCGAGGCGCCCGCGATCAGCACTACCTCGGCGTACGCCGGTGCGATGTTGAACGCCTCTTGTGGAATAGGAGTAGTCATTTATGCGTTTCCGTTTTTCTTAAGGCAGCTTGCTTTTTGCGACGTGAGTCAGCAGGTCGGCGACCGAGGTTTGCATCGTGTCGGTGAACGGCGCGGGGTACAGACCCATGACCAGCACCGCGACAGCCAGGATACCGAGCATGAAGAACTCGCGGCCGTTGACGTCGACCAGCGCCGCCACGTGGTGGTTGGTCACTTTGCCGAAGATGACGCGCTTGGCCATCCACAGCGAGTAAGCGGCACCGAAGATCAGCGCGGTCGCGGCCAGCAAACCGATCCAGAAGTTGTGCTGCACGGCGCCCAGGATCACCATGAACTCGCCGACGAAGCCGGAAGTCGCTGGCAGACCGCAGTTAGCCATCGAGAAGAAGATGAACAGCGCGGCGAACTTGGGCATCTTGTTGACGACACCACCGTAGTCGGCGATCTGGCGCGAGTGGGCCTGGTCATACAGCACGCCGATACACAGGAACATCGCGCCGGAGATGAAGCCGTGCGAGATCATTTGCACGATCGCGCCCTGCACGCCGATGGCGTTGAAGATGAAGAAGCCCAGGGTGACGAAGCCCATGTGCGCGATCGACGAGTAGGCGACCAGCTTTTTCATGTCCTTCTGCACCAGCGCCACCAGGCCGACGTAAATCACGGCGATCAGCGACAGGGTGATGACGAAACCGGCCAGGTAGTGCGACGCGTCCGGGGTGATCGGCAGCGAGAAACGCAGGAAGCCGTAGGCGCCCAGC
>JBDSKP010000795.1:0-5284 GCA_039916925.1 Duganella sp. | reverse complement strand
GTGCGCCAGGATCGGGTAGTTGCGGCGCAGCGCGCGCTTGGTTTGCAGCAGATCGCTGACGCCGACGACGGTGAGGGCGGCGGCGATCGCCGGTATCCACCACGCCGCGCCCAAGGCCAGCGCGGCGAACAGGGTGGCGACGGCGGCGACGAAGACGAGGTAGCGCGGAGAGAACAGATTCATGGGCGTTTGCATGGCGGCGGATGAGGGAATCAGTGTACTGCTGTTTCTTGCCGGAATCCATTACCGATCGGTCGGGCGCCGGCCAATAATGCTAAGCTAGCGCGGTCGCGGCGCACGGCCGTTCTTTTTTCGGGAAACCACCATGATCGTCGTCCACCACCTCAACAATTCACGCTCGCAGCGCGTGCTCTGGCTGCTCGAGGAACTGGGGCTGGACTACGAGATCGTGCGCTACCAGCGCGACCCGAAGACGATGCTGGCGCCGCCGGCGCTGCGCGCCGTCCATCCGCTGGGCAAGTCACCGGTGATCGACGACGACGGCGTCGTCGTGGCCGAGTCGGGCGCGATCGTCGACTACCTGGTCGAGACCTACGGCGGCGGCCGCCTGGTGCCGCCGGCCGGGACCGCCGAGCGCCGGCGCTGGACCTATTTCCTGCACTACGCTGAGGGCTCGGCGATGGCGCCGTTGCTGATGAAGCTGGTGTTCGACCGGGTCGAGACGAGTCCGGCGCCGTTCTTCGTCAAGCCGATCGCGCGCGGCATCGCGCAACGGGTCAAGGGTACCTATATCCAGCCGCAGATCGACACCCACCTGAACTATCTGGAAAGCGAACTGGACAAGTCGCCGTGGTTCGCCGGCGCCGAGTTCAGCGCGGCCGACATCCAGATGAGCTTCCCGCTGGAGGCGGCCGCCGCGCGGGGCGGGCTCGACGCGAGCCGCCCGAAGCTGACCGATTTCCTGCGGCGCATCCACGCGCGCCCGGCGTTCCAGCGCGCGCTTGAGCGCGGCGGGCCGTACGAGTTGCTGAAATAGGCGTCACCAGATGCCGCGTAGATGCGGATAGGCGCGTATTTGATGCTCGGCGGTGACAATGGGGATGTCGAGCAGCATTGCCGTGGCGATTATGATGCGGTCTGCGGGATCTTTCGACAGGCCCGCTGGCAGACGGACGGAGGCGACCGCTATTTGGTGGTCCACCGGCGCTAGGCGCATGCGGCGGGTTGCCTCAACTTCCGCCATCCAGATTGAGAGGGCCACGGCGGGATGAGTCGCTTATGCTCGATCAATAATGCGATTTCCCAGACAGAAAAGGCAGAGATGACGATCGTACCGCTCTGCGCTTCCTTGGCAATTGCGGATGTCGCATTGTTCGACGGTTTGCCTGTGCCGTCGCGCCACCAGACTGGCGCATGGGGGGCGAGCAGGATCATTTAAAGAGCTCGCATCCATCCGGTTCGATGGGGAAGACAATATCCCCATCGTTGAGTAAAACGCCTTGCTGGGGATGGTGCGATATCGCCGGCCCGTGCTGGAATTTGCGGATTTCCATGATGGCACGGCCATCTTTCTCGATATATAGCGGGCCGTCCGATTCGATCAGGCGCTCATGGATCTCCGGCGCCTTGGCCTTGAATTCCGCTAGCGAAATGCTGGTGATCATGGTGGACTCCTTCGGCTTGAGTAAGCTCAAATCATAGACCTGTCGGAGCTCGATGCAATGCCGATTCGGCCAAGGTTTGAGTCACGTCGGGTAAAATGGCGGCTTGATCAAGCCCGGATGATGTTGAACATGGGTAGACTCCTTGCCATCGACGGCCTCAATATCGTGCGCCGCGTCTACGAAGCCAGTCCCGAACCCGATAGCGCCGACAAGGCGGAAATCGCGCTGCGTCACGCGCTGTCGTCGTTCCGCACGCTGGTCAACGACCACGAGCCGACCCACGTGCTGCCGGCCTTCGACTTCGGCGGGCGCACCTGGCGCCACGACCTGTACGCCGGCTACCGCGAGGGCCGCGCGCCGATGCCCGCCGAACTGCGCGCGGCGCTGCCGGCGTTCTACGACAAGCTCGCCGGCTTCGGCCTGCACGTGGTCTCGCTGCCGGAGGTCGAGGCCGACGACGTCATCGGCACCGTGGTGCTGCGCTGGCTGGCCGACGGCCGCGGCGAGGCCACCATCGCCAGCACCGACAAGGACCTGCACGGCCTGATCGCGCACGGCGCCCGCGTGTGGGACCATTTCAAGAGCGAGTGGCACGACCACGCGTGGGTCGAGCAAAAGTGGGGCGTGCCGGCCGAGCAGCTGCCGGACCTGCTGGCGCTGATGGGCGACGTCACCGATTCGATCCCCGGCGTGTCCAAGGTGGGCGTCAAGACGGCGGCCCGGCTGTTGCGCACGTACGGCAATCTCGACGCCATCATGGCCGGGGCCGGGATTCTGAAGGACACGCTGGGCGAAACTCTACGAAAAGAGCGCGAAATGCTGTATCTTTCGAGACAATTGGTGCAATTGAAAACAGATGTGCGGGTCGGCGTGACCTGGAATATGCTGGCGTGGGACCGGCAATAGCCCGTGGCGCGCACACAAAACAAGACAAGGTTTGCAAGATGTTAAAAGCGGTCATTATCGATTCGAGCGCCGTCGCGCGCGGTCTGCTCAACACGGTGCTGCTCGACGGCGGCTACGACGTGGTGGGCCAGAGCCACACCTGCGCCGCCGGCCTGGCGCTGCTGATCAAGTTCAATCCGCACATCGTCTGCATCGCCCGCGAGCAGATGGAAAACGGCGAGGACGTGGTGCGCGAGATCAGGACCAAGTGGCCCAAGACGTTGATTTTCATGGTCTCGAGCGAATTCGACGCCGCCACCATCCAGGCCGCGCACGCGATGGGCGTGAGCGGCTTCATCGTCAAGCCGTTCAAGGCCGACACGGTGCTCAACACGATACGCAACGTGGTCATCGCGATGGTCAAGCGCCAGCGCGCGGCGATGGCCGAGAAGGACGCCGCGCCGGAAGCCGGCGACGAGGCATAGCCCGCCCCCCTGATGGGGTCACGCCCCCCTGATGGGGTCAAGTCTAACATTCCAACACGAGGTCGGCCGTAGCGCCCCCTGATGGGGTCAAGTCTAACATTCCAACACGAGGTCGGCCGTAGCACATCGACAGTTGAGGCCGTGTATGAATGTTAGACTTGACCCCCGGCGAAGGTCGAGCTGTCGATGATGCCGCCGCCCAGGCACACGTCGCCGTCGTACAGCACCGCCGACTGGCCCGGCGTCACCGCCCATTGGGCATCCATGAATTTCAACGCGAAGTCCGAGTCGCCCTCGGGCGCGAGCTCGCACGCCACGTCGGCCTGGCGGTAGCGCGTCTTGGCCGCCGTCGCGCGCGGCGACGGCGCCTCGCCGGCGATCCAGCTGGCCTGGTCGGCCCGCAGGTCCGACGACAGCAGCCACGGATGCTCGTGGCCCTGGACGATGTACAGCGTGTTGGTCGCCACGTCCTTCCTGGCCACGTACCAGGCGTCGCTGCTGCCGTCCGGGTTCTTGTACGCCTTCATGCCGCCCACGCCGATGCCCTTGCGTTGGCCCAGCGTGTAGAACGACAGCCCGACATGCTCGCCCACGGTCTTGCCGTCGTCGGTCTTCATCGGTCCCGGCTTGTACGACAGGTAGCGGTTCAAAAACTCGCGGAACGGGCGCTCGCCGATGAAGCAGATGCCGGTCGAATCCTTCTTGGCGGCGTTGGGAAGTTTGAGTTTTTCGGCGATCTGGCGCACTTCCGTTTTCGGGATCTCGCCCAGCGGGAACAGGGTCTTCGACAACTGCGCCTGGTTCAGGCGGTGTAGGAAGTAGCTCTGGTCCTTGGTGTGGTCGACGGCTTTCAGCAGTTCGAACTTCTCGCCGTTCTGGCGCACGCGCGCGTAATGGCCGGTGGCGATCAGGTCCGCGCCCAGGTGCATCGCGTGGTCGAGGAAGGCCTTGAACTTGATCTCGGCGTTGCACAGCACATCCGGATTCGGTGTGCGGCCGGCCTGGTATTCGCGCAGGAAGTCGGCGAACACGCGGTCCTTGTATTCGCTGGCGAAGTTGACCGCCTCGATGTCCACGCCGATGACGTCGGCCACGCTGGCCGCGTCGATCCAGTCCTGGCGCGTCGAGCAGTATTCCGAATCGTCGTCGTCTTCCCAGTTCTTCATGAACAGGCCGACCACGTCGTAGCCCTGTTCCTTCAGCATCCACGCCGCGACCGAGGAATCGACCCCGCCCGACATACCGATCACGACTTTTTTCTTGCTCATTACTTTTCCAGCCTTCTATCCATTAGCGGTGCTCACCGCCTCCTTGTACACCGAGGCGTGTGTTTGTATCAGTTCCAGCGGGGCGCGGCGCCCGGCCAGGTATTCGTCGACGCATTGCAGCACCGTCGGGCTGCGGTGGCGGTCGGCGCAGGCGGCCAGTTCGTCGCGCGTGAGCCACATCGTGCGCAGGATGCCCTCGTCGAGCGGACGGTCGTGCTGCGCGCCGGGCGTGCCGCAGAACGTGAAGCGCAGATACGTCACCTCCTCGCCGGTGCGGTTGGAGGTGTAGCGCGACATGTACATGCCCACCAGCGCCGTCGGCGTGAAGTCGTACGCCGTCTCCTCGAGCGTTTCGCGGATCACCGCCTGCTCGAGCGACTCGTGCGGGTCGAGGTGGCCGGCCGGCTGGTTGATGCGGATGCCGTCGCTGGTCTCTTCTTCGATCAGCAGGAATTTGCCATCCTTTTCGACGATGGCGGCAACAGTAACAGAGGGTTTCCAGATACGCGGCATGAGTCATCCTTGAAAGAGCCGACATTTTAGCCTGTTCCGGAGGTTTGGTTTGAAACCACGAACGCTAAAAGATGAGTTCGTGTTGAACAAACACAGGTTTGCCCGGATAAACCGTATTTGAGTGGGGGCTTTGCGACAAATCGCACTTTTTCAGCGGGATTTCATGATAAATAGTCATGAATGATGTGATAAATCGGACAGGTATCGATCGATACATCGTGCGTATGATGAGTTGCCGGGCGGTGGCGCAGCCGGCTTTCCGTGTTAGATTGTAGTCAGTTTGTTAATCATTGGAGGCACCATGAGAATAAGCATACCGGCCGAGACAAGGCCGGGGGAGACCCGGGTGGCGGCCACGCCGGAGACGGTCAAGAAGCTGGCGGTCAAGCATGAGGTGCTGGTGCAGTCCGGCGCCGGGCTGGCGGCCTCGGTCCCCGATGCGGCCTACGCGGCGGCCGGCGCGCGGATCGTCGGCGCCGCCGAGGCCGCGGAGATCTACAAGGCCGAC
>JBDSKP010000794.1:0-6655 GCA_039916925.1 Duganella sp. | reverse complement strand
CGTCGGTCGCCAGCACGGTCAGGATGTAGCGCGACGGGTCGGCGGCCGGCGGCAGCGAGAAGCTGACGTTGCCGCTGCCGTCGCTGACCACCTCCTCGGTCTTGAGCGCCACCGGGAACAGGCCGCTGTATCGCAGCTCGCCGTCGACCATGGTGTTTTGCTGGCTGCGCAGCGACAGCGTCATTTTCGCGTTCTTGACCGGCTTGCCGTCCGGGTAGCGCAGCGCGATGCTGCCGCCGACCGCCTCGCCGGTCTTGAACTCCGGCTTGGATGGCTGCACGTTGATCTCGAAGTGCGGCTTGACATATTCGGCCACGCGGAAGGCGGCGCCGTACATTCCGTCCTTGTAGCTGAAGCGCAGTTCATAACCGCCGGCGGTGGCCTGCGGGGGCAGGCGGAAGCGCGTCTCGGCGCCGCTCTCGCCCGACAGCTGCAACGTTTGCGTCAGCAGCGGCGTGCCGTTCGGATCGAACACGGTCAGGCCCAATGGCGCGGCGGCCGCAGCCTGCGACTCGCGCGCCGATTTGAATTCGCGCCCCAGGAACTTGACGTTGACGTCGTCGCCGGGCCGGTACAGCGGGCGGTCGGTGACGGCGTAGATCTTGGTGTTATAGATCTCGCTGTCGTAGTAGAAGTTCTCCGACACGAACACGCCGCCGGCGCGGTCCTCGCCGATCACATAGGTGTGCTCCGGACTGCCCCGCTCCAGCGAGGCGACGCCGTCGGCGCCGGTGGCGGCCGATTGCAGCACGCCAGTGCCGTCGGTCCACGCCACGTTGGCGCCGGCGACGGCGGCGCCGTTGTCGCGCCGCGCGGTCCACACCAGCATCTGGCTCGACGACACCTTGGTCACGGCCGTCGTGTCGGACACGAACACCAGGGTAGTGGCGCGGTGCTCGCCGATGATCGCCTCGATCAGGTACAGGCCCGGCTTGCGCTTGCCGATCGGGATCATGACGTTGCCGGCGCCGGCGGCGACAAATTCGCTGCTCGATCCATCGAGCTTGACGCCCTTGGGCGGCTCGATCGGTTTGGCCTGCCAGATCGGATAACGGAAGCTGTCGACCAGCTCCATGCCCTTGATCGGCTTGTACTGCGGATGGTTGGCGAACACGGTCGGGCGGCGGATCGCGGCGTTGGTGGCCAGCTTGGGCTGCTCGCTGGTCACGGCAACACGCGCCTCGGGCGAAAACAGCTTGCGCCAGGCCAGGCGCGATTGCTTCCACCAGCTATCCCACAGGAAGCTGAGGGTGTTGGCCAAGCCTTCGCCCTGGTAATTGCCCTCGACCTGGATGCGGTGCAGGTTGCGCTGCTTCTTCAGGAAATCCATCGGCGCGGGCACGCGGTAGACCACGATGTCGGCGCCGGAATAGGCCTCCAGGTTCATACGCCCCATGTCGCGCCCCGGCACCTCCAGCCGCACGCGCGCCATGTCGGCGCTGCCGTAGCTGGCGTCCGACAGCAGGAAGAACGGTTCGCCCTTGAACTGCGTGTAGTAGCTCGGCTCGCGCTCGCGCTCCTGGGCGGCGGCGGAAGTGGAGGCGCCGCCGAACAGCGCCAACGCCAGCATACCGGTCAGCAGCAGCTTCATGAAAGAAAAGACAGCCGGAACACGCCGGCGAAATTGGGATTGTTGGACGCTGGTTGCCACCGCGTGTCCTTCCAGGTAGTGAGTTGTTTGATGTCGACGACCCGCAGGCCGTTGTCTTGGGCGGTGACGGTGCCGGTGTGGTAGGCGATGCGCGCCCCCATCCAGACCATCAGGTGTTGTTCGTCGCCCTGGTCGAAGAACAGCAGGTCGCCGGGCAGCGCCTGACTGATCTCGCGGGCGACGAAGCGGCTGTTGTGCTGGACCAGCGCCAGCGCCGTGACGAAGTGGCCGACCGTGCCGCCGGTCTGCACCCAGCGGTTGCGCAGCGCGGCCTGGCCGGCGTCCAGTTCCAGCTCGGGCGGCAGGCGGCGGTCGCTGGCGATGCCGTTGGCGCGCAGCCATTTGGCGTCGTGCACGGCCAGCGCCTCGTTGACGGCGAAGCGCACCAGGCCCGCGCAATCGCGGTGCGTCCAGCGCGGCGACGGCCCGCGTTCGATCTGCGCGCTGACGATGCGCAGCATCCACGCCTGGAAGGCGCGGCTCTGCGCCTGCGACAGCCGGGTTTGCGCATCGGCCGCCTCGCGCAATGCCCATACCGGCGACGCCAACGCCGTCGCCACGCATCCCGCCAGCAGCCGCAAACAGCGACGGCGTGCGTTCATCGCGGCACCGCCTGCCATTCCAGCGGTTCCCACGACGTGCCGCTGGCCGGCAGGGTCTTGAGCACCATGCGGAACGGTGGATATTTTTTCAGCGCGTCCAGGCGCGGCACCAGATGTTCGTTGGCCGCCGCGCGCAGCACCGGCTCGTTATTGGCCGGCAGCGTGTCGAAGGCCTCGCGCTGGATCAGTTGCGCCAGCGAGGCCGGCGCGATCAGGCCGACGGTGTGGCCGGCGTCCGGCAGCAGGTCCGACGCCGCCGGCGCCTGCTTGCGGCGCACCGCCAGCACCTGGTCCACCAGCTTGCCGTCGGCCGAGAAGACCACCGTGTTGCCCATCACCGCCAACGCCGGCCTGGCCTCGCCCATGGGCGTGGCCACCGTCCGTTCCCAGCGCGTGACGCCGCCGGCGGCGGTGGTTTTGCGCACGGCGTCCTTGCCGCCGGTGGCCGCCGTGAACAGGCTGCCGTACAAGGCCTCGCCGCTGGCCTGCGGCGCGCGGGTGGCCACGAACACCGGCGTGTGCAGCCGCGAGCCGCCGTACCAGCAGGCGGCGGCCGGCCCTTGCAACTGGTCGGCCAGCGCCAGCACCGGCTCGGACGTTTTGCCGCCGATACGCTTGAGCACCGGCTGCATCGACGCCCAGTCCACCGGCACCGTGAAGCAGGCGCTCGGGCCGTTCGGCAGCGCCGGCCACAGGGCCGCGCTGTCGTAGCCGCCCTTGCGCAGCCTGTCGGCGTTGATCAGCAGCCCGGATTTCCAGGCGCCCTTGCTAAAGTCGAAGCGCACCGCCTCGAGCGCGCCGAAGAACGGCTGGTAGCCGAACGACAGGAAATCGGCCTTGACGGCGATGCTGTGGCCCTCCGGCGCCGCCTGCTCCAGATGGAACTGCGGGTGGAACACGGTTTGTTTGGCGCGGTCGGCGGCCAGCAGGCTGGCCAGGGTTTTCTCGGCCGTGCCGTCGCCGTCCTTGCCTTCGGCGCCGCCGTACAACATGCCCGGGTGGGACAGGATGACCAGGCGCTGGCCGTGCGCGGCGAACAGCAAGGTGCGATGGTAGGCATAATTGAGCGCGTACACCGGCACGTTGTCGCCGTCGACGCGCAAGGCGCCGGCCACGGTCATCTGGGTGTCCTTGAGCGCGATCTTGCCGGCCTCCTCCAGCACCCGCGTGAGTTGACTGCGGGAAACGGCGATCGCGTAGTGCTTCAGCGAACCGTCGGCGTCGCGCCACAGCGCCACTTCCGCCGGCTGGTCGAGCACCATGCGCAGCAACTGGTCGCCCCAGCCCAGTTCATGCTCGTAGGCAATGCGACGCAGGCTGCCCTTGAGGCCGAGCCGGTCCTCGGTTTGCTCGTAATAAAACAGGAATTCCTCGCGCAGCACGTCGCGCGCCAGCGGCACGGTCAGCAGGTCGCGCGGCAGCGTGGACAGGCGGGGGGTCATCACCAGCGCGTCAGGCCGGGACAGGTCCAGCTTCAGGTCGTTGACCGGTCCCATGTGGCCCCAGCCGAAGGCCCGGTACGCGATCAGCGCGGCACCGACGAGGCCGACGCCGGCAAGAGACTTGAACAGCACTTTTTTATTCATGTTCTTGCATTGTTAAGTTGGTAATAGTTAACGAATGGTAACATGATCGACAGCACGCTCGATAGACCCACCTCAACGACAGCGTAAAATAGGCGTTTCGCCGATATCCACGCCCGTCATGTCCATCCTGCTGACCACCCTCAACGCCCGCTACACCCACGCCTCGCTGGGATTGCGCTATTTATTAGCGAATATGGGGGAATTGCAGGAGCAAACGCGCCTGCAGGAATTCGTCATCGGCGCCAAGACCACGGAAATCGTCGAGCGCATCCTGGCCCACTCGCCCAGGATCGTCGGTTTCGGCATCTATATATGGAACGTCGAGGAGAGCACCAAGGTCGTCGCCATGCTCAAGCGCGTGGCGCCGCACGTCACGGTGGTGCTGGGCGGCCCGGAGGTGTCCTATGAGTCGAACGAGCAGGAGATCGTCAAGCTGGCCGACTACCTGATCACCGGCTGGGGCGACGTCACCTTCCCCAGGCTGTGCGGCGAGATCCTCAACGGCCCGAAACCGCTGATGAAGGTGCACGCGGGCGTGCAGCCGCCGATGGCCGAGATCAAGCTGCCCTACTCCCTCTATACCGACGACGACATCAAAAACCGCACTATCTATGTGGAAGCCTCGCGCGGCTGCCCGTTCAAGTGCGAATTCTGCCTGTCCGCGCTGGACAAGACGGCGTGGCCGTTCGCGCTGGACAGCTTCCTGGCGGAGATGGAATCGCTGCACGCGCGCGGCGCCCGGCTGTTCAAATTCGTCGACCGCACCTTCAACCTGAATATCAAGACCAGCCTGAAGATCATGCAATTCTTCCTCGATAAGCTGGAGGCCAACCCGGACGACCCGGTCTACGCCCACTTCGAGCTGGTGCCGGACCACCTGCCGGACGCGCTGAAAGAAGGCATCGGCAAGTTCCCGCCCGGCGCGCTGCAGTTCGAGATCGGCATCCAGAGCTTCAATCCGGCGGTGCAAACGCTGGTCAGCCGCAAGCAGGACAACCAGAAGGCCGCCGACAACATCCGCTGGCTGACCGACCACTCCAACGCCCACATGCACGTCGACCTGATCGCCGGCCTGCCCGGCGAGACGGTGGAAAGCTTCGCCGAGGGCTTCAACAAGCTGTGGGCCCTGGATCCGCACGAGATCCAGTTCGGCATCCTCAAACGCCTGCGTGGCACGCCGATCATCCGCCACACGCAGGAATTCGGGCTGGTGTTCGAACCGTACGCGCCCTACACCATCCTGGCCAACCGCGATATCGACTTCCCGACCATGCAGCGGCTGGTGCGTTTCGCCCGCTACTGGGATTTGGTGGCCAACTCCGGGCGCTTCGGCAATACGCTGCCGGTGCTGCTCGGGGACTCGGCGTTCGAGCGTTTCATGGCCTTCTCGGACTGGCTGTACGCGAACACCGACGCCACCCACCGCATCGCCCTGGAGCGGCTGGTGGCCATGGTGTCGAGGTATTTGCAGGAGCGCGGAATGGACAAGGCCGACGCCGACGCCCTGCTGGCCAGCGATTACGCGGGATCGAAGCCGAAACCGGCCGAAACGCCGGCGCCCAAGCGGCAGGCCCGCAGACTGGCGGCCTGATGCTTCCAACCCGCAAACCGGAGCCTGGGGTCGTACCCGGTTGGGTACGACCCCGCTTGGCGGTGCGGGTTTCGCCTTCAGCGCACCGCGAACACCTATGGCGGCCGGGCCCAAACTCCCTTAAACTGACGTAATGCCTACTGCCAAAGAGCCTACCCTCACCCTCAACCCCGGTGCCGCCAACGGCCCGTCGGTCGCGGCGGACGGCACTTGGCAAGTTCACGCGCTGGCGCAGGGCGCGGCCATGGCGACCATCACCGGGCTGCTGAAATCCCTCAAGTCCGACAAGGTGAGCTGGGACCTGTCGGCGATCGACAGCATGGACCACATCGGCGCGCAGCTGTTCTGGAACGCCTGGGGCAAGGCCCGCCCCGCCGACCTGCATCTGGCGCCGGGGCAGGAGGAATTCTTCAACCGGCTCGAAACCACCGGCAAACTGGAGCTGCCGCGCGCCCGTCAGCAGCGCCTGACGTGGGTGATGAAGCTCGGCTTCGCGATGCTGCTGTTCTTCGAGCACATGACCGCCTTCATCACGCTGATCGGCCAGCTGACCCTGGACCTGTGGCGCTTCGTGCGCGCGCCACAACGCGGTCCGTGGAAGGAAATCTCCGCCAATATCTTCCACGCCGGCTTCCAGGCGCTGGGCATCACGGCGCTGGTCGGGTTCCTGATCGGCGTGGTGCTGTCGTTCCTGTCGGCCCAGCAGCTGCGCGCCTTCGGCGGCGACATCTACCTGGTCAACCTGCTCGGCATGAGCGTGATCCGCGAACTGGGCCCGCTGCTGGCGGCAATCCTGGTGGCCGGGCGCTCCGGCTCCTCGATCACCGCGCAGCTGGGCGTGATGCGCGTGACCGAGGAACTCGACGCCATGCTGGTGATGGGGATCTCGCACGGCTTCCGCCTGGTGATGCCCAAAGTGCTGGCACTGGCGGTCTCGATGCCGCTGCTGGTCATCTGGACCGATTCGATGGCGCTGATCGGCGGCATGCTGTCGGCCCATGTGGAACTGGGCCTGTCGCCGCAGTACTTCATCTCCAAGCTGCCGGACGCGGTGCCGCTGGCGAACTACATGATCGGTCTTGGCAAGGGCGTGGTGTTCGGCGTGCTGATCGCGCTGGTGTCGTGCCACTTCGGCCTGCGCATCAAGCCCAATACCGAAAGCCTCGGCCGTGGCACCACCACCGCCGTGGTCACCGCCATTACCGTGGTGATCCTGGCCGACGCC
>JBDSKP010000793.1:0-2697 GCA_039916925.1 Duganella sp. | reverse complement strand
CGGCGCAGGAGCGGCGGCGGCAGCCGGCGCGGCGGCGGCGCCATCGGCTTCCAGCAACAACAGCAGCGAACCCTCGGCGACCTTGTCGCCGACCTTGACCTTGATTTCCTTGCCCACGCCGGCGGCGGACGAAGGAATCTCCATGCTGGCCTTATCCGATTCAACGGTGATCAACGACTGATCGACCTTGATCGTATCGCCGACCTTGATCATCAACTCAATGATTTCGACTTCCTTGAAATCGCCGATATCCGGGACTTTAACTTCCACAATGCTCATAGCGTTTGCTCCGTATTCTATTTATTGGGTCACCGGATTTGGCTTGTTCGGATTCAGGCCGTACTTGACGACCGCTTCCTGAACCACCTTGACGTCGATCTTGCCTTCTTCGGCCAGCGATTTCAGCGCGGCGACCGTGATGTAGTAACGGTTCACCTCGAAGAACTCGCGCAGCGCGGCGCGGGTGTCCGAACGGCCGAAACCATCGGTGCCCAGCACGCGGTAGGTGCGGTCTTTCGGGATGAAGGCGCGGATCTGTTCAGCAAACGCACGCATGTAGTCGGTCGTCGCGACGATAGGGCCGGACGTATCCTTCAGCAGCTGGGTCACGTAAGGGACGCGTGCTTCCTTGGTCGGGTTGACCAGGTTCCAGCGCTCGGCATCCTGGCCATCGCGCGCCACCAGCGTCAGCGACGGAGCGGACCACACGTCGGCGGCGATGTTCCAGTCGTTCTTCAGCAGTTCGGCGGCGAAGATCGATTCGCGCAGGATGGTGCCGGAGCCGATCAGCTGCACGCGCTGCTTGGCTTTCTCGTCGCCCTTCTGCAGCAGATACATGCCCTTCAGGATGCCCTCTTCCTGGCCCGGCTTGATGCCCGGGTGCGGATAGTTCTCGTTCATGATGGTGATGTAGTAGAACACGTCTTCCTGTTCTTCCACCATGCGGCGCATACCGTCCTGGATGATCACGGCGACTTCGTGGCCGAAGGTCGGGTCGTACGGCATGCAGTTCGGCACGGCGGCCGCGAACAGGTGGCTATGGCCGTCCTCGTGCTGCAGGCCCTCGCCGTTCAGCGTCGTGCGGCCGGCGGTGCCGCCCATCAGGAAGCCGCGCGAGCGCATGTCGGCCGCAGCCCACACCAGATCGCCGATACGCTGCATACCGAACATCGAGTAGTAGGTGTAGAACGGGATCATCACGCGGTTGTTGGTCGAGTACGACGTCGCCGCGGCGATCCACGAGCTCATACCACCCGCTTCGTTGATACCCTCTTGCAGGATCTGGCCGGCCTTGTCTTCGCGGTAGTACATCACCTGGTCCTTGTCGACCGGCTCGTACAACTGGCCCTGCTGGTTGAAAATGCCGACCTGGCGG
The DNA here is from genome assembly GCA_039916925.1 of Duganella sp. Taxonomy (GTDB): domain Bacteria; phylum Pseudomonadota; class Gammaproteobacteria; order Burkholderiales; family Burkholderiaceae_D; genus Rugamonas. The sequence goes on along the minus strand of JBDSKP010000793.1, from coordinate 1,322 downwards.
AACAGGCCTTCCATACCGAAGGTGCGCGACTCATCGACCAGGATCGGCACGATGCGCTGGCCGACGCTCGGGTCCTTCAGCAGCGTGGTCAGGATACGCACGAAGGTCTGGGTGCTCGACACTTCGCGGCCTTCGGCGGTCGCGTCCAGCACGTTCTGGAACGCCGACAGCGGCGGCACGGTCAGCTTCTCGTCGGCTTTCATGCGGCGGGCCGGCAGGTAGCCGCCCAGCGCGGCGCGGCGCTCGTGCAGGTACTTGATTTCCGGCGCGTCGTCGGCCGGCTTGTAGAACGGGATATCGGCCAGCTGGTCGTCTGGAATCGGGATCGAGTAGCGGTCGCGCATTTCGCGCACGGCTTCGTCGGTCAGCTTCTTGGTGTTGTGCGCGGTGTTGCGCGCTTCGCCGTGCTTGCCCATGCCGAAGCCCTTGATGGTTTTCACCAGCAGGACGGTCGGTTGGCCTTTGTGCTCCTGCGCGACCTTGAAGGCGGCGTAGATCTTGTGCGGATCGTGGCCGCCACGGGTCAGGCGCCAGATGTCGTCGTCGGTCATGTTGGCGACCATCTCGAGCAGCTTCGGATGCTTGCCGAAGAAGTGCTTGCGCACGTAGGCGCCGTCCTTGGCTTTGTAATTCTGGTATTCGCCATCCAGCGTTTCCATCATCACCTTGCGCAGGATGCCGTCCTTGTCCTGCTTGAGCAGCGCGTCCCAACCCGGGCCCCAGATGACTTTGACGACGTTCCAGCCGGCGCCGCGGAAGTCCGCTTCGAGCTCCTGGATGATCTTGCCGTTGCCGCGCACCGGGCCGTCGAGGCGCTGCAGGTTGCAGTTGACGACGATGACCAGGTTGTCCAGTTTTTCGCGCGCGGCCATGCCGATCGCGCCCAGCGATTCCGGTTCGTCCATCTCGCCGTCGCCGCAGAAAGCCCAGACCTTGCGGTCGGTGGTGTCGGCGATCGAGCGCGCGTGCAGGTACTTCAGGAAGCGCGCCTGATAGATCGCCATCAACGGGCCGAGGCCCATCGACACGGTCGGGAACTGCCAGAAGTCCGGCATCAGTTTCGGGTGCGGATACGACGACAGACCCTTGCCGTCGACTTCGCGGCGGTAATGGGTCAGCTGTTCTTCGGTCAGGCGGCCTTCGAGGAACGCGCGGGCGTAGACGCCTGGCGACGAGTGGCCCTGGATGTACAGCAGGTCGCCGCCGTGGTTCTCGCTCGGCGCCTTCCAGAAGTGGTTGAAGCCGATGCCCAGCATGTTGGCCAGCGAGGCGAACGAGGACAGGTGGCCACCGAGGTCGCCGTCGACGCGGTTGGCCTTGAC
>JBDSKP010000792.1:0-7837 GCA_039916925.1 Duganella sp. | reverse complement strand
CGGCGGTACGGGCTGCTCGCCCGTGGTGAAATTGAGCCCTTGCCGGTACGAATAAAAATCGCCGACCGTCGGCACGATATCGACCACCGGACGGGTATCGACGACCGTGGCGGGCGCGCTCGGGCTGGCGGCGCCGGAACCTCCTCCGCCGCCGCAGGCGGAAAGAGTGGCGGCGATGGCGAGCAATATGCTGAGACGTTTCATGATGACCTTGGCTGGCGGGCCGGCGGGGTGCCGGCGCAAAAAGGCAGCCATCGTATCAGCCTGACAACGGATTGTCTATTTTTTAATTTCCATTTTGCATTGGATATTGCTCGTCGATCCAACGCGACAGCTCGCGCCCGAACACGCGCGCGCGCGCCGTGTCGACCTGGCGCCGCTTGTAGGCGTCGTGGCTGGCGGGGCCGGCCAGGCTGCGCTCGTAGCTGGCCTGGTCCATCAACTGGATCTCATACTCGAAGAAGAAGCCGACGTCGTATTCCTGCTCCGCGCCGGCGCCGATGTCGGCCTGGTCCGGCTGCACGTGGATCATCTTGCGCACCGTCACCTGGATGCTGTTGAAGCCGCTGCCGCTGTGCGGGTTGTCGCAGCGCGTCTGCGGCTGCGCCAGGTCGGCCAGCTCGGCGTCCATGGTTTGCAGCAGCGCCAGCGGATAGTCGTCGCTGTGCTCGATCTGCGCGCGGTATTTGTTGAAGACCAGCTTGGCCGCCTCGAGGTCGAGCAGCGTGTTGCGGGTGCGCTCGGCGTCGACGTTGGTGACCGACAGCAGGTGCGCGCGCTGCAAGGTGCGCAGCGCCAGCAGGCATTCGAAGCGGGTGGCGAACACCAGCCGCACGCCGAGGTGGTCGAAGATGTCGGCGGCCAGGTAGGCGGCCTTTTGCAGCAGCTTGAGCAGGATGCTGTTGCGGCCCTTGTTGTCCTTGCGCTCGTAGTGCAGCATCGGCAGGCAGACCTCGCCGTCGGTGAGGAAGTGGCGGTCGCCGTCGTGCCGGATCACCTCGTCGAGCGTGGCGAACACCTGTGCGCGGATGGCGTGGAAGTGGCGCAGCTTGAGGTTGTTGTCGATGTAGAAGATGCCGTGCATGACCTTGAGCACGGCGCACGACCACATGCGCCGCGCGTCGACGTTGTGGCCGCGCAGCGAGGCGTACACCAGCAGTTGCAGCGGATCGTCGGGATGGCTGACCTCGTCCGGTATCAGCCCGGCCATGCCCGGTTCGAGGAAGGTGCAGGCGATGAAGTCGACCGCCTCGCGGTGGGCGCGGGCGATGATGGCCGGCGCGGCCGGCTGCTCCAGGTCGAAGCCGTACTCGCGCACGAACTGGCGGGCGTCGTGGAGGTTGCGCAAGGCTAGCGCGCCAAGGTCGATGGCCGACACGCCGTTGGCGATGGCGTTCAGATAGCTCCAGTTCAGCGAGAACCTGCCTCCGCTCTTGAGCGAGGCTCGTAGTTCAGTCATGGCGTCCTGCACGGGCTGCGATATACCCAGTATTGCAGCCCGTTCCGTGAGCGTCAATTGTTACGGCCGGTTACCGCCGCCGGTGTCTCTTATTGCCCAATAGCAAATACATAGGGTTTTATTTTTCGCAAGCTTATAATGGCGGCCTCGCTTTTCTTCGCCACCACGCCGGGTCCCACATGGATAAACTATTCAAGAGGCGCATCGTCATCGCGGTGCCCAGTCATGGCAATGCGCGCGCGGGGGCACCGTGGAAGGGTTGAACCGCCGCCTGCTGGCGCTGTCGGCCTGGTGCGCGCGCCGCACCGCCGGCCTGTCCGCGCCCGGCGCGTGGCGCTGGGCGGTGCTGGGCGTGCCCACGCTGTTCGGCCTGGTGTCGCTGATGCTGGGGCAGGACAGCAACTGGGATTTGCGCAATTACCACCTGTATAACGGCTACGCCGCGCTCAACGGGCGGGTCGGCTTCGACCTCGCGCCGGCCGGGTTCCAATCCTACTTCAATCCGGCGCTGGACGTGTTCTACCGCTTGCTCAACGGCGCGCTGCCGCCGCGCGCGGCCGGCTTCGTCATGGGCGCGCTGCAGGGCCTGAACTTCGTCGTGCTGGCGGCGATCGCCCGCCGCTTGCTCGGCGCCGGCCAGCGGCGCACGGCGTTGCTGCTGGCCGGCGCCGGCGTTCTGGGGTCGGGCTTCCTCAGCGAACTGGGCGCCACCACCGGCGACAACCTGACGGCGCTGCCGCTGCTGGCCAGCCTGTACCTGCTCCTGTGGCGCTGGGACGGGCTGGTGCGCTGGAACGCCGTCACCGCGCTGACCTTGCTGGGCGCCGGCGCGCTGACCGGCGCCAGCGTCGGCCTCAAGCTGACCAACGGCGTCTATGCCGTCGCGCTGTGCGTGGCGCTGCTGGCGCTGCCGATGGCGTGGCCGTCCCGGCTGCGGCTGGCGTTCGTGTTCGGTGTCGGCGTGCTGGCCGGTGTCGCCGCCTCGGCCGGCTGGTGGTTCCTGAAGATGTGGCGCCTGTTCGGCAACCCGCTGTTTCCCCAATTTAATGATATTTTCCATAGCCCGCTGGCGCTGGAGAACGGCGTCCTCGACGTCGCTTTCCGGCCGCGCACGCTGTGGGAGAACGTGCTGTGGCCGTTCATCCACGCCCTCGATACGCGCCGCGTGTCCGAATTGCCGCTCAAGCTGATGATCTGGCCGGTGCTGTACGTGCTGCTGGCCGCGCTGGCGGTGGCGTCGCTGCGGCGTTGGCGCGCGGGCGCGGCCCCGGCGCTGGACCGGCGCGCGCTGTTCGTTCTGGTGTTTTTTGCTGTCGGCTATGTCGTGTGGATGCGCATGTTCAGCATCTACCGCTACCTGATACCGCTCGAGCTGCTCGCGCCGTTGATGCTGTGGATCGTCTGGCGGCGGCTGGCGCCGGGGGCGTCGCACGTGGGCGGGCTGGTGCTGGCGCTGCTGGTGGCGGGCGTGTTTCCCGCCGCCACCTGGGGACACGCCGCCTGGGGCGAGCGCGGCTACAGCGCCGAGGTGCCGCCGTTCGCCGCGCCGGGCGCCAGCATCGTGTTCCTGGCGCACTGGGACCCGCCGACCGCCTGGATCACGACCTTCATGCCGCCGGCGGCCAGGATCGTGTCGCTGGGCACCGGCTTTCCCGAATCGGACGGTTGGCGCCGGCGCATCGCGGACGCCATCGCCGAACGGCCCGGCCCGCACTACCTGTTGCTCAACGCGGCCAACAACGACAAGGACGGCACGCGCCTGCACAAGCTGGCCGCCGCCCGTTGGCTGGGCCTGACTCGCGACGCGGCCGGCTGCGACAAGCTGGACTGGCTGGCGCGGCGGGTGCGCCTCGGGGTCGAGCTGCGCCGACTGCCGGACGGCGGCTGCACCTTCGACCTGCTGCCGCAATACCGCGTCGATCTGGCAGCGCGCAATAGCGAGATGATAGCCACTGCGGCAACGCACGTGCGCGGCTACGGCCTGCTGCTCGAGCCCGGCAGCTGCGCGCCGTACCGGGCGTTCGTCGGCAAGGAGGCCTTCCCGTACCAGCTATGCCGGGTGACGGCGCCGCCCCGATAGCGCGGGGCGGGCCGGGAAGGGCGCCGCCCCGCGCGCCCTTCCTTATGCAGTGTTTCACGGAAATCCAATTATCTCTACAATGCCCGACGAAGTCCCATCCCTAGCCCCGTCGGAGTCCGCATGTCTTTCCTGATCGTTCTCGCAGCACTGGTGTTCCTGATGCTGGCCGCCTATCGCGGCTACAGCGTGATCCTGTTCGCGCCGGTGGCCGCGCTCGGCGCTGTGCTGCTGACCGATCCGGGCGCGGTGGCGCCGGTGTTCAGCGGCATCTTCATGGACAAGATGGTCGGCTTCATCAAACTGTATTTCCCGGTCTTCCTGCTGGGCGCGGTGTTCGGCAAGCTGATCGAGATGTCCGGCTTTTCAGAATCGATCGTCGTCGCGGCGATCCGCTACATCGGCCGCACGCGCGCCAACGCCGTCATCGTGCTGGTGTGCTCGCTGCTGACGTACGGCGGCGTGTCGCTGTTCGTGGTGGTGTTCGCCGTCTACCCGTTCGCGGCCGAGCTCTACCGCCAGAGCGGCATCCCCAAACGGCTGATGCCGGGCGCCATCGCGCTGGGGGCGTTCTCGTTCACCATGGACACCCTGCCGGGCACGCCGCAGATCCAGAACATCATCCCGACCACGTTCTTCAAGACCACCGGCTGGGCCGCGCCGTGGCTGGGCACGATAGGCGGCATCGCCACCCTGGCCGCCGGCCTGGCCTTCCTGGAGTGGCGCCGCCGCTCGGTGATGGCGACCGGCGAGGGCTACGGCGTCGAGGACAAGGCCGCGCCGGTTGCGGGGCAGGCGCCGAAGGGTGCGCTGCCGCATCCGCTGCTGTCGGTCGCGCCGCTGTTGCTGGTGGGCTTGGTCAACTTCGCGCTGACCAAGATGATACCGGGCTGGTACGGCGAGAACTACGCGTTGACGGCCGACGCCTTGCCCGGCCTGCACGCGACCGTCAACACGCCGGTCAAGACCTTGGTCGGCATCTGGGCGGTCGAGGGCGCGCTGCTGGTGGGCATCGTGTTCGTCGTCGTGACGGCGTTCGGGCGGGTGCGCGACGCCTTCGCCGAGGGCACCAAGGCGGCCGTCGGCGGCGCGCTGCTGGCGGCGATGAACACGGCGTCGGAATACGGTTTCGGCGGCGTCATCGCGGCGCTGCCGGGCTTCGTCGCCGTCAGCGACGCGCTCAAGAGCGTGCCCGATCCGCTGGTCAACGCGGCGGTGTCGGTGACCACCTTGGCCGGCATCACCGGCTCGGCCTCGGGCGGCATGAGCATCGCGCTGGCGGCGATGTCCGACCAGTTCATCCGGGCGGCCGAGGCGGCGCACATTCCGCTGGAGGTCATGCACCGCGTGGTGGCGATGGCCAGCGGCGGCATGGACACCTTGCCGCACAACGGCGCCGTCATCACCTTGCTGGCGGTCACCGGGCTGACGCACAAGCAATCGTACCGCGAGATTTTCGGCATCACCGTCATCAAGACGGCGGCGGTGTTCTTTGTGATCGCGGTTTACTACCTGACCGGACTTGTTTAACGGGTTCTTCGGCCGGTGGCGCGGCCGGATACTGTTTCTGGCAGTTGGGGCAGTAGAAGCTGCGGCGCTGCGTCTTGCCCAGATGGCCCTTGTGGAACGGCAGGTCGCAGCGCGGGCAGACGCGCTTGGTGTGCGCCAGCCAGTGCTGCTTGAGCACGAAGGCTTTCTTCCATTCGAGAAAATCGAAACTGTATTCGCGCGCCTGCGCCACCAGCTCGCGCAGCTTGGCCGCCGGCAGCGCGCCCACGGTCGACAGCGGATGGACGCGGATGCGGAACAGCACCTCGTTCTTGATGATGTTGCCGACGCCGGCGAAGATGGTCTGGTCGAGCAGGGCGTCGCACACCAGCGTGTCGGGCGCCGCGCGCAGTTTCTTGAGCGCCGCCGCCGCCGACCACTGCGCGGACATGATGTCGCCGCGCCAGTCGTACTGGCTGTCGAGGTCGGCGTCTATCGTCTTGATCGAGCACGTGTAGAAATTCAGTTCCGCGCCATCGTCAAACTCCAGGCCCAGGCGCGGCGGCGCGTCCTTGCGCTCGTTGATGCGGTAGCTGCCGAACATCAACAGGTGGACGCGCAGCGCCAGGTCCGGCAGCCGGATCAGGAAATGCTTGCCCCAGCTGCGCAGGTCCAGCACCGGTTGGCCTTGCAGCGCGGCCATGTCGACGCCCTTGGTGTTGCCGCTGGCGTGGACGATGGTTTTGCCGATGAAGCCGGCCGTCTGCTCGCGCATGATGACGATCGATGGTCCTTCGGGCATGGAATGCTCCGGTTCGCAATGAAGCCATCAGTGTGCGCCGGCCCGTCCCGGCGTACTGTTCGACGGCTCACTTAGCAACCCGCACGGCGCTCAGCCTGGGGTCGTACCCCCAGGGGTACGACCCCGCCGTGCCGGGTGAATGCCAGGCGTACCCGCTCAGCCTGGGGTCGTACCCGCGGGGTACGACCCCGCCGTGCCGGGTTTCCGCGTTCGATTGCCCGACTTGTGGTTTCATGGCAGTATTGTCGATCTGTTTCCCACGGAGGTATACCTTGAACTACACGCTGCTCATCTCTTCGCTGCTTGTCGCCGGTCTGGCGCAGGCCGCATCCGGTCCCGAATTCAATCCGAAAAACCTGTCGCAGGACGTCAAGGTGCTGGCGTCCGACGAGTTCGAAGGCCGCGGCCCGAACACGGCCGGCGAAACCAAGACCGTCAATTACCTGATCGAGCAGTTCAAGGCGGCCGGCCTGCAGCCGGGCGGCGACCCGGTCAAGGGCAAGAAAGACCAGCGCGGCTGGACCCAGGACGTGCCGCTGGGCCGTTTCGAGATCAAGGGACCGGTCAAGCTGTCGGTCAAGGACGCCAAGGGCAGCCAGGAGTTGAAGCAGGGCGACGACTTGGCCGTGCGCGCCTCGATGAACGGCGCCAAGCTGGTCGACTTCAAGAACGCGCCGCTGGTGTTCGTCGGGTACGGCGTGACGGCGCCGGAGCGCAAGTGGGACGATTTCAAGGGTGTCGACCTGAAGGGCAAGCTGGCCGTGGTGCTGATCAACGATCCCGATTTCGAGACCGGCGAGGGCGACTTCGGCGGCAAGGCCATGACTTACTACGGCCGCTGGACCTACAAATACGAGGAGATGGCGAAGCGGGGCGCGCTCGGCACCATCATCGTGCACGAGACGGCGCCGGCGTCGTACGGCTGGGCAACGGTGAAGAACTCCAACACCAACGTGATGTACGACATCGTGCGCAAGAAGCCGGCCGAGGCGCACGCGCCGATGGAGGCGTGGATACAGCGCGACCTGGCGGTCGACCTGTTCAAGCGCGGCGGCCAGGATTTCGAGGCGCTCAAGAAACTGGCGCGGACGCGCGACTTCAAGCCTGTGCAACTGAAGGACGTGACCTTGTCGGCCCACTACGCGGTCGACGCGCACGTGATCACGTCGAAGAACGTGGCCGCGCGCGTGGTCGGGGCCAGCAAGCCGGACGAGACCGTGATCTACAGCGGCCACTGGGACCATCTGGGCATCGGCCTGCCCGACGCCAAGGGCGACAGGATCTACAACGGCGCGGTCGACAACGGCACCGGCCTGGCCGCGCTGCTGGAGCTGGCGCGCGCCTACGGCAAGGCGCCGGCGCCCGCGCGCAGCGTGCTGTTCCTGGCGGTGACGGCCGAGGAGAAGGGCTTGCTCGGTTCGGAATATTACGCGCAGTTTCCGCTGTATCCGCTGGCGCAAACCGTCGGCGTGATCAATATGGACGCGTTGAGCCCGCAGGGCGTGTCGCGCAACTTCACGATCTCCGGCAGCGCCAAGGTCGAGTTGCTGGACCAGTTGGTGGCCAAGGCGAAGGAGTGGAACCTGGTGTATTCGCCCGATCCGAAACCGGAGGCGGGCCACTTCTTCCGTTCCGACCACTTCCCATTCGCCAAGCGCGGCGTGCCGGCCATTTCCTATGGTTCGGGCAATGATTTCGTCGACGGTGGCCTGCGGGCCGGCAAGCAGGCCGAGGAGAGCTACACCACCAACAACTACCACCAGCCGTCGGACGAGTGGAGCGCCGACTGGTCGTTCAAGGGCATGGCGCACGACCTCGGCATGCTGTACGGGCTGGGGCGCGACCTGGCCGAGTCCAAGGCCTGGCCGAACTGGGCGCCCGACGCCGAGTTCCGCGGCGCGCGCGACGCCACGGCGGCCCAGCGCAAATAGTTTTATGTTTAACTAAAATGCAATAAAATGGTTGTGCGCCGGCCCGTATGCCGGCGCGCATTAGTACGGTCCCATCACGA
>JBDSKP010000791.1:0-4757 GCA_039916925.1 Duganella sp. | reverse complement strand
CGCGCAGTCGATGGACGTGCTGTCCTCGCAGGCCAACATCGCCGGCTACAAGGCGGTGCTGGTGGCGGCCAACACCTACCAGCGCTTCATGCCGATGCTGATGACGGCGGCCGGCACGGTCAAGGCGGCGCGCGTGTTGATCATGGGCGTCGGCGTGGCCGGCCTGCAGGCGATCGCCACGGCCAAGCGGCTCGGCGCCGTCATCGAGGCGTCCGACGTGCGACCGCCCGTCAAGGAGCAGGTCGAGTCGCTGGGCGCGAAATTCATCGACGTGCCCTTCATCACCGACGAGGAAAAAGAGATCGCGCGGGGCGTGGGCGGCTACGCGCGGCCGATGCCGGCCGACTGGATGCGCCGCCAGGCCGAACTGGTGCACGAACGCGCCAAGCTGGCCGACATCATCATCACCACCGCGCTGATACCGGGGCGCGCGGCGCCGGTGCTCATCTCCGAGGAGACCGTCAAGGCGATGAAGCCGGGATCGGTGATCGTCGACCTGGCCGTGTCGCAGGGCGGCAACTGCCCGCTCTCGGAGCTCAATAAAACGGTGGTCAAGCACGGTGTGCACATCGTCGGCGAGCCCGATCTGGCGACCTTGGTGGCGGCCGACGCGTCGGCGCTGTACGCGCGCAATGTGCTCGACTTCCTCAAGCTGATCATCGACAAGGAAGACAAACTGGTGATCGATCGCGAGGACGAAATCATCAAGGCGACGCTGCTGTGCACCGGCGGCGAACTCTTAAGAAAATAAAAGGAGAACATCATGGAAGTGAGCCACACCATCATCAATCTCATCATCTTCGTGCTGGCGATCTACGTCGGCTACCACGTCGTCTGGACCGTCACGCCGGCGCTGCACACGCCGCTGATGGCGGTGACCAATGCCGTCTCGGCGATCATCATCGTCGGTGCGATGCTGGCCGCCTCGCTGACCGAGGGCGTGATCGGGCAGGTCGCCGGAACCGTCGCGGTGGCGCTGGCGGCCGTCAACGTGTTCGGCGGCTTCCTGGTCACCCAGCGCATGCTGGAGATGTTCCGCAAGAAGGAGCCGAAGGCCAAGCCGGTTGCCGTGAAAGTGGACGAAAAAGCGGGAGGCCACGCATGAACTTCATCTCCATGAACCTGGTGACGATGATGTATCTGATCGCGTCGGTGTGCTTTATCCAGGCGCTCAAAGGACTGTCGTCGCCGGGCACCGCGCGCACCGGCAACGCCTTCGGCATGTCCGGCATGGCGATCGCCGTGGTGACGACGATCGCGCTGATCCTCAAGCTGCGCGCGGACGCGGTGGCGGCGGGTGTTGGCACGGGGAGCGGCATGGGCCTGGGGCTGGTGCTGGTCGGCGTGGTGGTCGGCGGCGGCATCGGCGCCATGCTGGCCAAGAAAGTCGAGATGACCAAGATGCCGGAACTGGTGGCTGCGATGCACTCGCTGATCGGCCTGGCGGCGGTGTGCATCGCGGTGGCGGCGGTGTCGGAGCCGCACGCCTTCGGCATCGCGGCAGTCGGCACGCCGCTGCCGTTCGGGAACCGCATCGAACTGTTCATCGGCACCTTCGTCGGCGCGATCACCTTCTCGGGATCGGTCATCGCGTTCGGCAAGCTGTCGGGCAAATACAAGTTCCGCCTGTTCCAGGGCGCGCCGGTCAGCTTCGCCGGCCAGCACATGCTCAACCTGGTGCTTGCCATCGTCATGGTCGGCCTGGGGCTGGTGTTCTGCTTCGCCGGCGGCGTGGCGCCGGCGTGGGCACCGTTCCTGATCATGACCGCGATCGCCTTCGTGCTCGGCGTGTTGATCATCATCCCGATCGGCGGCGCCGACATGCCGGTGGTGGTGTCGATGCTGAACTCCTATTCCGGCTGGGCGGCGGCGGGGATCGGCTTCTCGCTCAACAACGCGATGCTGATCATCGCCGGTTCGTTGGTCGGCTCGTCCGGCGCGATCCTGTCCTACATCATGTGCAAGGCGATGAACCGCTCGTTCTTCAACGTGATCCTGGGCGGCTTCGGCGGCGCCCCGGCGGAGGCGGGCGCTGGCGGGGCCAAGGAGCAGCGGCCGGTCAAATCCGGATCGGCCGATGACGCGGCGTTCATCATGGCCAACGCGGAAAGCGTGATCATCGTGCCGGGCTACGGCCTGGCGGTGGCGCGCGCGCAGCACTCGCTCAAGGAGCTGGTCGAAAAGCTGACGCACAAGGGTGTGAGCGTGAAGTACGCGATCCATCCGGTGGCCGGGCGCATGCCGGGCCACATGAATGTGCTGCTGGCCGAGGCCGAGGTGCCGTACGACCAGGTGTTCGAGATGGAGGACATCAACGGCGAATTCGGCCAGACCGACGTGGTGCTGATCCTGGGCGCGAACGACGTGGTCAACCCGGCGGCCAAGGACCCCAAGTCGCCGATCGCCGGTATGCCGATCCTGGAGGCGTACAAGGCCAAGAGCATCATCGTCAATAAGCGCTCGATGGCCTCCGGCTACGCGGGTCTGGACAATGAGTTGTTCTACCAGGCCAATACGATGATGGTGTTCGGCGATGCCAAGAAGGTCATCGAGGACATGGTCAAAGCCGTCGAGTAGGGGTTTCAATTCATATTTTGTGAATGGTCTATTGTTGTTTGGCCGATTGATGGTTGGGTTGGTGAATCTTATGATGGCTTCACTAACCCACCACAAGGAGTCTCAAAATGAACCGCTTACAAAACAAAGTCGCAATCGTCACTGGCGCATCGTCGGGCATCGGCCGCGCCACCGCCAAACTGTTCGCCGCCGAAGGCGCCAAGGTCGTCGTCGCGGCGCGCCGCGAAGCCGAACTGGCCACGCTGGTCGCCGAAATCGAGGCCGATGGCGGACAAGCCATTGCGCTGGCCGGCGACGTTACCTCGGAGGCGTTCAACGCGCGGCTGGTCGCCGCCGCCGTCGAGGCGTATGGCCGGCTCGATATCGCCTACAACAACGCCGGCACCCTGGGTGAAATGGGCGAGACCACCGGCGTGTCGGAGCAGGGCTGGAACGATACGCTGGCCGCCAACCTGACCAGCGCCTTCCTCGGCGCCAAGCATCAGATTCCGGAGATGATCAAGCATGGCGGCGGTTCGGTGATTTTCACCTCGACCTTCGTCGGTTATAGCTTCGCGTTTCCCGGCGTGGCGGCTTACGCGGCCAGCAAGGCGGGGTTGATCGGCCTGACGCAGGCGCTGGCGGCGGAATACGGTCCGAAGGGCGTGCGCGTGAATTCGGTGCTGCCAGGCGCGGTCGATACGCAGATGTACCGCGACATGAACGATACGCCGGAAGCGACGTCCTTCATCACCAATCTGCACGCGTTGAAGCGCGTGGCGCAGCCAGAGGAGTTGGCGCGCTCGGTGCTGTACCTGGCGTCGGACGATTCGTCGTTCGTCACCGGCACCGCGTCGCTGATCGACGGCGGCGCGTCCATCACGCGTACTTGATGATACCTTGGTGACACGTAGGGCGGATTAGGCGGAACGCCGTAATCCGCCAATGCGTGTGCCGTCGAAACGCATGCACTGGCGGATTACGCTGCGCTAATCCGCCCTACGTGATTGCGGGTGACGCAGGCCGGCAGGCCGTAGCGCCCACTGTGGTAAACCCTCGCTTTCCTTCCCTCTTTTCTTCTATTTCCTTCTCTCTTCATCGGTAACTTTAAAAAGAGTAGAAAAGCGGGAAAAATAGAAGAGAGTAGAAGTCGAAATAGGAGGTTTGCCACAGGGGGCCATGGGGGAAGGCCCCCTCCACACCTCTCAGCGGCGGCCGTACATCATCAGTTCCGCCAGCACGCCGCGCGCCGGGCCGGCCATGTCGATGGCGGCGAGCGACAATCCCAGCAGCGCCTGCGCGGGCGAGTCGTTGGCGAAGATCCTCGCCATCGTATCGGTCAGCCGCACCGTCGTGGTCCGGTCCTGCCGGCGCAGCGCGGTGAACTGCGCCAGCATCTCCGGCTTGGCCCCTTGCGCCAGCAAACGCGCCAGCACCGTGACGTCGCGCAGGCCCAGATTCAATCCCTGTCCCGCGACCGGATGCAAGGTTTGCGCGGCGTTGCCGATGGCGACCGTTCGGGCGGTGGCGCGTGGATCGGCATTCAACCCAAGCGGGAAAGCCAGGCGCGGCGAAGCATGCGTGAAGCGCCCTACGCGTTCGCCGAACGCCTCGCCCAGCGCCGACAGGAAGGCCTGGTCGTCCAGAGCCCGCAACTGCTCGGCCGTGTCGGGCCGCACGCACCATACCAGCGCGTATTCCCCGCCCTGGGGCAGCAGCGCCAGCGGGCCTTGCCCGGTGAACCGTTCGAAGGCGCGATGTTCAATCGGCCGGGTGCTGCGCACTTGCGCGATGATCGCCGTCTGCCCGTAGTCGCGCCGTTGCGAACGGCTTTCCTGATCGTTGAACAAACCGCCTTCCGCCTGCACGACGATGGACGCGTTCAGCGATTTCACCTCCCCGGTCGCGGTATCGGTGATGGTCAGCGCCACCGAGTCGGGCAGTTCGTCGAGCGCTTCCACGCGCGCGGGGCGCAGCATCGCGATGCCGGACCGTTCGCAGACGGCGCCTAACGCCGTCACCAGATCGCCGTAGCGGGTGACATAGCCGAGGGCCGGCAGTTTGTGTTCATCGCGGTCGATCAGGCTGCGGCCGAATTGCCCGCGCCGCGACACGTGGATCTGGTGGATCGCCGTCGCCGCGGCCGGCATCGGCCAGGCTCCGATTTCCTCCAGTATCTGGCGGCTGCCGTACGACAGCGC
>JBDSKP010000790.1:0-2632 GCA_039916925.1 Duganella sp. | reverse complement strand
GGTGATAGGTGGCGTTGACGCCGATATTGAAGTCGCCGCCATGCGCGGCGCCGCCGTTGAAGTTGAAGATCGCGCGCGAGCGGCCGTCGATGTTGTAGCCGACGCCGATCGGTATCGTCAGGTCCAGCCCATCGATGACCTGGTAGTAGGCCGGCTCGAAGATCATGCGGGCGGCGGTGGCGTCGCGCGTGGTGTTCGGGTCGAGCGAACCCTGGAAGTCGACGCTGGTGGCGCGGTTCCATGCGATCTCACCCAGCAGCGAAGCGCCTTCGAAGAACGGATTGGTCGGCATGACATAGATCGCCGACAGATTGACGTGGGCCGTGTTACCGACCGCGTAGGCCGGGTTGCCGCTGTTGTTGGCGATGACGCCGGCGCCGTCGCGCGACAGGAAGTTGGGCGTCGGGTCGCTCACCAGCGGCGTGTTGCGGCGTATCGACGCCTCGGCGGCGACGTTCACGCCCAGGAGCACCGTGCTGGCGCTGACGCCGAAGGTGCGGATATTTTCCGCGTACACGGCTTGCACGGTGGACGGCGCGCCCGGCGGGAAGGCCGGCGCGAAGCCGAGGTAGAAGTACGGGGATTTGTCGTGGTAGCGGGCCGCGTAGAAGCCGTATTCGACGTCCGACCCGGCAGGCGCCCACTTGGCCTGCATGCCGCCCTGGCCGGAGTTCCTGGCTTTCATGTCCGGCTGCGTGATGAAGGCCGGCGCGCCGCTGTTGGTGGGTGCGACCAGGAACGCGGTGGCGCCGGCGCCGGCGGCGTCGTAGGAGCTGAGATAGCTGCCGGCGCCCGGGATCAGTGTCGGCCGCCATTCGAACTGGTAGTAGCCGCCGATGGAGACGGTGGGCGCCACTTGCAGCTGCCCTGAGACCTGGTTCACCGGGCGCAAAATCTCCTTGAACTGCGCGCCCGGTACGCTGAGCAGCTTGACCAGGTCCACCGGTCCCTGGGCGTTGGCGATGCCGTTGGCGCCGAAGAACAGGCTCTCGCCGTATTGCAGCGTGTGGCGGCCGACGCGGATGGTGCCCGGCAGTTCGCCCAAGGTGCCCTTGGCGAAGACGAAGGCGTCCAGCAGTTCGGCGTTGCGGCCGTGGAGCACCTTGGTGCCGTTGGCGAAGCGCGTGGCGCTCCGGCCGTTCAGGGTGACGGCGTTGCTGGCGGCCGAGCCGTTGTCGTTGCTGCTGGTGTAGGCGTCGTCGTACCAGCCGGCGGCGCTGACGCGCATGCCGAGCATGCGGGTGCCGGCGTCGAACTCGGACAACCAGTCGACCCGGCTCGAAACGATGCCCTTTTTGCGGAAGTTCTGGTTGCCGTCGTCCAGATTGTAGCCGGTGAAGTCGGCCGGGCCGGCCGACGGATAGCCGCCCGCCAGCAGGCGCGGATCGGCGTCGTTGAGGCGATAGGCGCCACTGTATTTGAAGGTGTTGTTCCAGCTGATCTTCAGCTCGGGATTGGCGGTTTCGAAATCGTAGGCGTGGGCGGCGGGCAGGGCGGCCGTCACTGCCATGGCCAATATGCTCCGGCTCAGGCGTTTTTTGGTTTGCATTGCTGTCTCCTGGTTTTGGTTTTATAGCTGGTTCGAGGTACAGGTCTAGCGCCGCTGACGCGCGGCCGGGCGTATCAGATGAAGGTCGATGCAAGCCCTCCGTCGACGGGGATGTTGACGCCGCTGATCCAGCGCGATTCGTCGCTGCACAGGAAGCTGACGACGGACGCCACTTCGTCGGCATAGGCGGGGCGCTTCATGCGGTGGGCGTCGCGCTGCACACGCTCCTCGCCCAGCATCGAGACGAAGTCGCCGAGGATGGGCGTGAACACCGGTCCTGGCGCAACGCAGTTCATGCGCACCGAGTGCTCCATGAACCATTTCTGCGATTGGGCGTAGGTCCAGACGATCAGCGCTTCCTTGAAGTACTGGTAGCAGGTCTCCTCCGGCACCGGATGGTGGTCGAGCCAGGCCTGGCCGGCCGCGAAGCCTTCGGTGGCGGCCAACTGCTTGTGCAGGTCCAGCCGCTCCGGCCATTCGGCTCCGAGGATGGAGGCGGCGTTGACGATCGAGCCGCCGGCCGGCATGCGCGGCAGCAGGCCGGAGGTCAGGTAGCGCAGGCCCAGGTAGTTGACCTTGGCCAGCAGCGCCGGATTGGCGGTGCCGGGCACGCCGGCGATGTTGCATAGCGCGTCCACGCGCTGCGGCAGTCTGGCGATGGCCTCGTCGATGCTGCCGGTGTTGCTCAAGTCGACGGCCACGAAACCGTCCAGCGTGAGGCCCGGATCGTTGCGGTCCATGCCGATGACGGTGGCGCCCTCGAAGCGCGCCAGCCGCGCCACTTCCGCGCCGATTCCGGAGGCCGCGCCGGTGACGACGATGGTCTTGTTACGTAACTTCATGCTGTCTCCTTGTGGTGATTAAAATGGGTAGCGCGGTGCTTCGGTTTTGATCGTGAGCCACTGCGTTTGCGTGAATTCTTCCCAGTCGACTGTGCCGCCGTGGCGGCCGCCGTTGCCCGAGGTGCCGCCGCCGCCGAACGGCGCGTGCGCCTCCGCCACCACGGTCTGGTCGTTGATGTGCACGTGGCCCGAGGGCACGCTGTCGGCGATGCGCATCGCGCGCGAAAGGGTGGGCGTGATC
>JBDSKP010000789.1:0-5796 GCA_039916925.1 Duganella sp. | reverse complement strand
GGCTTGAATGGCCTGGAGGTGGCGCGGCATGTGCCGGAATCGGCGCAGATCGTTTTTGTGACGGCGTATGCCGAGCATGCGCTCAAGGCCTTCGATGCCGGCGCGGCGGATTATCTGGTCAAGCCGCTTTCCGCGGCGCGGTTGCTGCGGACGGTGAAACGGTTGAAGAGCCGCGAAGGCCGCGTGGTGGCGCCGGAGGTGTGGCGGCAGCTGTTCGGCAAGGCGGCGGCGCCGGTGTATTTGAAGTGGATCAAGGCGTCGATCGGCAATTCGGTGCGGCTGGTGATGGTGGCGGACGTGCAGTTCTTTACGTCCGATGGCAAGTACACGCGGGTGGTGACGGCCACGGGGGATGCGTTGATACGCGTGCCGCTCAAAAGCCTGATCGAGCAGCTCGACCCGGGGCAGTTCGCGCAGGTGCATCGCGGGGCGATCGTCAATCTGGAGGCGATCGAGCGCATCGACCGCGATGGCGCGACCATGGAAATCCATTTGAAGGGACGGCCGGAGAAGCTGGCCGTCAGCGAGGCTTGTACGCGGCAGTTTCGGCAGATGTGATTTGCGTCATGTGGAACCACGTACGCGAACGTGTCAATTCGCCCGCTTGGCGGCGATCGCGTTGCCGGCGCGGCTGGCGCCTTTGCGGCCCAGGAAGTGCGAGATGAACTGGCCCGCGTCGACCACGATATCCAGATCGATGCCCGTCTCGATTCCCAGTCCCTGCATCATGTACAACACGTCCTCGGTGGCGACGTTGCCGGTTGCGCCCTTGGCGTACGGGCAGCCGCCCAGCCCCGATACCGACGAGTGGTAAATCGAGATGCCCAGTTCCAGGCTGGCGTAGATGTTGGCCAGCGCCTGCCCGTAGGTGTCGTGGAAGTGCCCCGCCAGCCCGTCGACGCGGAACTCGCCGATCGCGCGCTCCATCACCGCCTGCGTCTTGCGCGGCGTGGCCACGCCGATGGTGTCGGCGATGTCGATCTCGTCGCAACCGAGGTCGCGCATGCGGCCCACCACGTCGGCCACCGCGTCGAGCGGCACCTCGCCCTGGTACGGGCAGCCGAACGAGCAGCTGATGCTGCCACGCAGGCGCAGGCCGTTGTCCTTGACCGCCTTGGCCACGTCCTCGAAACGGGCGATCGATTCGGCGATCGAGCAGTTGATGTTCTTTTGCGAGAACGCCTCCGACGCCGAGCCGAAAATGACCACCTCGTCGGCGCGCGCGGCCAGCGCCGCCGTCAGGCCCTGCATGTTGGGCGTCAGCGCGGAGTAGATCACGCCGCTCTTGCGGTCGATGCCGGCCATCACCTCCGCGCTGGTGGCCATTTGCGGCACCCACTTCGGCGACACGAACGACGCCGCCTCGATATTGCGGAAGCCGGCGCTGGTGAGGCGGTTCACCAGTTCGATCTTGACGGCGGCGGGGACGCTGGCTTTTTCGTTCTGCAGGCCGTCGCGCGGCCCCACTTCGACGATTTTGACCTGCCGGGGCAAACTGTTCATCTTCAATATCCTTGGTTGCGGTCGACGATGTCGGCGACGGGTTCGCCCTTTTCGAGCTTGCGGATTTTTTCTGCGATCTGCTGCACGCTTTCGCGGCGCAGGGTCAGCGCCGAGATATGCGGCGTGATCGTGATGCGCGGCTCCTGCCAGAACGGATGTTGCGCCGGCAGCGGCTCGTTGCGGAACACGTCCAGCGTGGCGGCGGCGATGTGGCCGGATTTGATCAGCGACAGCAGATCCGGCTCGGCGATGTGCGCGCCGCGCGCGACGTTGATGATGAAGGCGCCCGCCGGCAGCTTGCCCATGTTGGTGCGGTCGACCAGGTTGCCCGTTTCGGGCGTCAGCGGCAGCATGCAGACCAGCACCCGGCTGCCGCGCAGGAAGGTGTCCAGTCCATCGCTGCCATGGAAGCACTGCACGCCCGGCATGACCTTGTGCGTGCGGCTCCAGCCGCGCAGCGGGAAGCCGAACGGCGCCAGCGCTTCGAGCACGCGCTTGCCCAGCACGCCCATGCCCAGCACGCCGATGGGGAAGTCGCCGCGGTTATGCGGCGGCACAGGCGCCCACAGGCCGGCGCGCGCCTGTGCTTCGTAGTCGTCGAAACGGCGAAAATAGCGCAGCACCGAGTACGTGACGTATTCGGCCATCTGCACCGCCATGCCGGCGTCGCCAAGGCGGATGATGGGCACCTCGCGCGGAATGGCGTCCCCGAAGCGCAGCAGCGCGTCGACGCCGGCACCGGTGTTGAAGATCGCCTTGACGTGCGCCAGTTCCGGCAGCATCGCCTCCGGCGGCGACCACACCACCGCGTAGTCGCAGGGCTGGCTTGGTTCGCCGGCGTGCCAGATCTCGAACTCCGCCTCGGGCAAAAACTTGCTGAAGTCCTTGATCCACGGCTCGGTCTTGCCGTCCGCCCGGTGTAAAAGAATGCGCATGATGATCTCCTTGATCTCTTTTTACGCCGTCTTGAACGCCAGTAGCGGCGCGCCGTCGGCGACTTGGTCGCCGACGCCGTAGAGGATGTCGTCGACCACCCCATCATGCGGCGCGGCGATGGTGTGTTCCATTTTCATGGCTTCCATGATGACGAGGGCGTCGCCTTTTTTCACTTCCTGGCCTCTGGTGGCCAGTACCGCGACCACCTTGCCCGGCATCGGCGCGGTCAGGCGGCCGCCTTCGGCCTCCGTTTCCCCGGCGTGGGCCATCGGGTCGTTGTAGGTCAGCTGGTGGTGGGCGCCGCCGGTGAAGACGTGCAGCACGTCGCCGTCGCGGCGCACGGCGCCGTGCACGGCCCGCGCGCCCAGCTTGACGCTGTAGGCGTCGCCGTCGCGCGAGGCCAAGGCGAGGACCTCGGGCTGCGCGCCCGCGCCCACGCTGAACAGCCAGCCGTCGGCGCGGTAGCTGACATAGGCCGTGTAGGGCTCATCGCTGGCGAATTGGTCGCGGAACGACAGCGCGCGCACGTACGGCTGGTTCATGCGCCAGCCCAGCGCCTGGCCCCAAGGGTCGGCCGGGTTGGCGCGCGATTGTTGGGTTGCGCCTTGTTTTTCGGCGGCGATCAGCGACACCACGGCCAGCGCCAGCGCGCTGTCCGGGGCCGCTTGCGGCGCCGGGAACAGGGCGTCGTGATTGCGCTCGATCAGCCCCGTGTCCAGGTCCGCCGTGGCGAAGGCGTGGCCTTCGACCAGGCGCTTGAGGAAGGCGATGTTGGTCGCCAGGCCGGCCACCTGGTATTCCGACAGCGCCTGCGCCATGCGGGCCAGCGCCTGTTTGCGGTCCGCGCCCCAGACGATCAGCTTGGCGATCATCGGATCGTAGAACGGCGAAATGGCGTCGCCGGCGCGCACGCCGGAATCGATGCGCACGCCGGCGGGCGCGCCGGCCGCGCCGCCAAGCTCGAACGACACCGCGTCCGGCGTGGCCAGATGGCGCAGGGTGCCGATCGACGGCAGGAAGCCCTTCTCCGGATTCTCGGCGTAGATGCGCGCCTCGATGGCGTGACCGTTGATGGTCAGCTCGGGCTGCCGCTTCGGCAGCGGCTCGCCGGCGGCCACGCGCAGCTGCCATTCCACCAGATCGGTGCCGGTGACCATCTCGGTGACCGGATGCTCGACCTGCAGGCGTGTGTTCATCTCCATGAAGTAGAACGAGCCGTCCTGGTTGGCGATGAATTCCACCGTGCCGGCGCCGACATAGCCGACCGCCTTGGCGGCGGCCACCGCCGCCTCGCCCATGGCGGCGCGGCGTTCGGCCGGCATGTTCGGCGCGGGCGCCTCCTCCAGCACTTTCTGGTGGCGGCGCTGCACCGAGCAATCGCGCTCGAACAGGTAGATGCAGTCGCCGAACGTATCGGCGAACACCTGGATTTCGATGTGGCGCGGGCGCTGCAGGTATTTCTCCGCCAGCACCTTGTCGTCGCCGAAGGAGCTGATCGCCTCGCGCTTGCACGACGCCAGCGCGTCCTTGAACCGCGCCGAGTCCTCGATCACGCGCATGCCCTTGCCGCCGCCGCCGGCCGAGGCCTTGAGCAGCACCGGGTAGCCGATCTTGTCGGCCTGCGCGTGCAGGAAGTCGGCGTCCTGCTGTTCACCGTGATAGCCCGGCACCAGCGGCACCTGGGCCTTTTCCATCAGCGACTTGGCGGCGGACTTGGAGCCCATCGCGCGCATCGCCGACGCCGGCGGGCCGATGAAGACCAAACCGGCTTCGGCGCAGGCGTCGGCGAAGTCGGCGTTCTCGGACAGGAAGCCGTAGCCGGGGTGGATCGCCTGCGCGCCGGTGGCCTTGGCGGCGGCGATGATCTTGTCGCCGCGCAGGTAGCTCTCCTTGGCGGCGGCGGGGCCGACCAGCACCGCCTCGTCGCAGACGGCGACGTGTTTGGCGTCTGCGTCGGCCTCCGAGTAGACGGCGACGGTCTTGATGCCCATGCGGCGGGCGGTGGCGGCGACCCGGCAAGCGATCTCGCCACGGTTTGCGATCAGGATTTTGGTGAACATTTTTGTCTCCTATTATTTTTTATATTTAACCCACCACAATGCCGCAGGTCCGCCCGGGCCAGGGGTTTGGGGTCGTACCCCAGGGGTACGACCCCGCCGTGCACTGGGGGTCAGCAGCCGCACTTTTCCTTCGGCGCCGATTCCAGCACGGCGCCGCGGGTTTTCAGGCCCAGCTTGGCCAGCAGGCTGCGGTCGTCCTCCGCTTCCGGATTCTCGGTCGTCAGCAGCTTGTCGCCGTAGAAGATCGAGTTGGCGCCGGCCATGAAGCACATCGCCTGCACCGCCTCGCCCATCTGGCGGCGGCCGGCCGACAAGCGCACGCGCGCCTTCGGCATCGTGATGCGGGCGACGGCGATGGTGCGCACGAATTCGAACGGGTCCAGCGGGTCCATGCCGTACAGCGGCGTGCCCTCGACCTGCACCAGGTGGTTGACCGGCACCGATTCCGGATACGGGTTCAGGTTGGCCAACTGCGCGATCAGGCCCGCGCGCTGCAGGCGCGTCTCGCCCATGCCGACGATGCCGCCGCAGCAGACCTTCAGGCCCGCCTCGCGGATGCGGCCCAGCGTGTCCAGGCGGTCCTGGTATTCGCGGGTCGAGATGACGTTGTCGTAGAACTCGGGCGCGGTGTCCAGGTTGTGGTTGTAGTAATCGAGGCCGGCGTCCTTCAGGCGCCGCGCCTGGCTTTCCTCCAGCATGCCCAGCGTGGCGCAGGTTTCCAGGCCGAGCGCCTTCACTTCGCGCACCATCTCCTCGACCTTGTCCATGTCGCGCTCCTTCGGGCTGCGCCAGGCGGCGCCCATGCAGAAGCGGGTGGCGCCGTTGTCCTTGGCCTGGCGGGCCGCGTCGAGCACCGTGTCGATGTCGAGGATTTTCTTGGCTTCGACGCCGGTGTCGTAGCGCGCCGCCTGCGGGCAGTAGCCGCAGTCCTCCTCGCAGCCGCCGGTCTTGATCGACAGCAGCGTGGCCAGTTCGACGTCGCCGTCCGGGAAGTTGAGGCGGTGCGTTTGCTGGGCCTTGAACATCAAGTCGTTGAACGGCAGGTCGAACAGCGCCATCACATCTTCCAGCGGCCAGGTCGCCGCCGGCGGCAGGGTGATCGCGGCCGTCGGGCGGTGCAGGGCAACGGTTTTAGGTTCTTGGAGGGTGGTCTGGGACATCGTGTTTTCCTTCTTCGTTCAAAGTTTGTTGCGGGTTGGCCAGTTGGGCAGCCCGGTAAAATCGATATGGGCCGCCGCCGCCTCGGCGCCCGGTTGCGCGAGGCGCGGAATGCGGCCCAGCAGCGGAGCGTCGATGC
>JBDSKP010000788.1:0-3257 GCA_039916925.1 Duganella sp. | reverse complement strand
CGATGGTGTCGGCGATGGGCTTCTCGGCGCTGATGGCGCTGACCTTGACGCCGGCGCTGTGCGCGACCATGCTCAAGCCGGTGGAGGCCGGCCACCACCACGAGAAGAAGGGCTTCTTCGGCTGGTTCAACCGCCGCTTCGCCGTCACCGCCAGCGGCTACCAGGGCATCATCGCCAAAATGCTCAAGCGCACGGGCCGCTACCTGGTCGTGTTCGCGCTGCTGTGCGGCGTGGTCGGCTGGCTGTACGCGCGCCTGCCGTCGTCGTTCCTGCCGAACGAGGACCAGGGCTACCTGATCGCCAACGTGCAGCTGCCGCCGGGCGCCTCGCGCAACCGCGCGCAGGCGGTGCTGGCGCAGGCCGACGCCTACTTCCGCAAGCAGACGGCCGTGGCCCGCACCATCGCGGTGGCCGGCTTCAGCTTCTCGGGCAACGGCCAGAACGTCGGCCTGGTGTTCGTGCCGCTCAAGGACTGGAAGGAGCGCGGACCGGAGGACTCGGCGCAGGCGATCGCCGCGCGCGCCATGGGCGCGCTGTCGGGCATCCCGGACGCCATCATCTTCCCGCTCAGCCCCCCGCCGATCCGGGAACTGGGCAACGCCACCGGCATCACCGCGCGCCTGCAGGACCGCAGCGCGCAGGGCCACGACGCGCTGGTCGCCGCGCGCAACCAGCTGCTGGGCCTTGCCGCCAAGAGCACCATCCTCAAGGGCGTGCGGCCCGAGGGGCTGGAGGACGCGCCGCAGCTGCGGCTCGACATCGACCGCGAAAAGGCCAACGCGCTGGGCGTCACCTTCGCCGACATCAACGCCATGCTGTCGACCGCGCTCGGCTCGTCGTACGTCAACGACTTCGCCAGCGCCGGCCGCCAGCAGCGCGTGATCGTGCAGGCCGACGCGCCGCGCCGCCTGCAACCCGAGGACATCATGCAACTGAACGTGCGCAGCGCCAGCGGCGCCATGGTGCCGTTCTCCTCGTTCTCCAAGTCGCGCTGGATACAGGGCCCGGTGCAGCTGGTGCGCTACAACGGCTACCCCGCCATCAAGCTGACCGGCGACGCCGCGCCCGGCCGCTCGACCGGCGAGGCGATGGACGAACTGGAACGCCTGGCCGCGCAGCTGCCGCCCGGCTTCGGCGTCGAATGGACCGGCCAGTCGCTGGAGGAGAAGACCTCCGGCTCGCAGGCGCCGGCGCTGTTCGCGCTGTCGCTGCTGGCCGCCTTCCTGGTGCTGGCGGCGCTGTATGAAAGCGAATCGATCCCGATCGCCGTGCTGCTGGTGGTGCCGCTGGGGATCCTGGGCGCGCTCCTGGGCGCCCACATCCGCGACCTGCCCAACGACGTCTACTTCAAGGTCGGCCTGATCGCCATCATCGGCCTGTCGGCCAAGAACGCGATCCTGATCATCGAATTCGCCAAGGACCTGCAGGCGCAGGGCATGGGCCTGATCGAGGCGACGCTGGAGGCGGTGCACCTGCGCTTCCGCCCGATCATCATGACATCGCTCGCCTTCATCCTCGGCGTGCTGCCGCTGGTGATCGCCACCGGCGCCGGCTCGGCCAGCCAGCGCGCCATCGGCACCGGCGTGATGGGCGGCATGATCACGGCGACCGTGCTGGCGGTGTTCCTGGTGCCGGTATTCTTCGTGGTGATCCGCAAAATCTTCAAGGGCAGCGAACGCCAGCGCAA
Organism: Duganella sp.; assembly: GCA_039916925.1. Classification (GTDB taxonomy): domain Bacteria; phylum Pseudomonadota; class Gammaproteobacteria; order Burkholderiales; family Burkholderiaceae_D; genus Rugamonas. The sequence continues at coordinate 1,570 of JBDSKP010000788.1, read as the reverse complement.
ACTGGCCGCTCACGAAATGGACGACAAAAAGCATGAGACCTATGACTAACCGCCCCCGCGCCACCCTCCCCGCCGCGCGCGCGACGCTGCTGGCAACGGCGATGCTGGGCGCGGCGCTGCTGTCGGCCTGCTCGCTGGCGCCGACCTACCGACGCCCGGACGCCCCGGTGGCAGCCGCCTATCCGGCCGATGGCGCCGACGCCGCCGCCAAGACCGGCGCCGCTCCAGCGCCCGCTGCCGGCGCCCGCGACGCCATCGACACCGGCTGGCGCGAGTACTTCAACGAGCCGCGCCTGCAACAGCTGATCGCCGCCGCGCTGGACAACAACCGCGACCTGCGCGCCGCCGCGCTGCGCATCGAGGAGGCGCGCGCGCTGTACAACGTGCAGTCGGCCGACCGCCTGCCCAATGTCAACGCCAGCCTGGGCGCCACCCGCGCCAAGACCCCGGCCACGCTGTCGCCGACCGGCCAGACCGCGATCGGCAGGCGCGTCGACGCCGGCCTGGCCATCTCCTCGTTCGAGCTCGATTTCTTCGGCCGCGTCAAAAGCCTCAACGACGCCGCGCTGGCGGCCTACCTGGCCACCGACGAGGCGCGCCAGGCGGCGCAAATCAGCCTGGTCGCGCAGGTGGCGCAGGCTTACTTCACCGAGCGCGCCTACGCCGAGCAGTACGCGCTGGCGCAACAGACCTACGACGCGCGCGCCCGCACCTACAAGCTCACGCAGCAGCGCGCCGAGGTGGGCGCGTCGTCGCGCCTCGACCTGCGCTCCAACGAGACGCTGATGGAAACGGCGCGCGCCGCCGCGCTGACCCTGGCGCGCCAGCGCGCGCAAGCGGAGAACGCGTTGACCCTGTTGGTCGGCCAGCCCCCGGCCAGCGCCGCCGCCGGCGCCATGCCGACCGACGAACGGATCGACGCCCTGAGCGCGCTGCCGGCCGGGCTGCCGTCCGACCTGCTGGCGCGCCGTCCCGACATCCGCGCCGCCGAGCAGCGGCTCAAATCGGCCAACGCCAACATCGGCGCCGCGCGCGCGGCCTTCTTCCCGCGCATCAGCCTGACGGCGGCGATCGGCGCCACCAGCCCGACCCTGGGCGGCCTGTTCGACAGCGGCACCGGCAGCTGGTCGTTCGCGCCGCAGCTGGTGCTGCCGATCTTCGACGCCGGCCGCAACCGCGCCAATCTGACGTTGACGGAGGTGCGCAAGAACCTCGCGGTGGCCGACTACGAGAAGACCATCCAGACCGCGTTCCGCGAGGTGGCCGACGCGCTGGCGGCGCGCGACTACCTGGGCGAGCAGGTGGCCGCGCAGCGCGCGGTGCAGGACGCGCAGGCGGACCGGCTCAAGCTGTCGCAGCTGCGCTTCGACAACGGCGTCGCCAGTTCGCTCGACGTGCTCGACGCGCAGCGCGAGCTGTTCAGCGCGCAGCAATCGCTGGTGCAGGCGCGCCTGCAGCGCACCAATAGCGCGATCGACCTGTATCGCGCGCTGGGTGGCGGCTTGAAATAACACTGTGGAATAACACCGCGAACCCCGGCACACCGGGGTCGTACCCCGCGGGGTACGAC
>JBDSKP010000787.1:0-4049 GCA_039916925.1 Duganella sp. | reverse complement strand
TCGCTGTCGTCCAGATCCTTGACCTTTTTATCGGTCGCAATACCCGTCGCGGCGCAGATGAACTTTGCGCGTGGGCGGCCTACACCGTAGATGGCCGTCAGGCCGATAACGGTGTGCTGATGATTTGGGATATTAACCCCTGCAATACGTGCCATTCGTTATTCCTCGATAAATAACGGTTATTAACCTTGACGCTGCTTGTGACGCGGTTCGACGCAGATTACGCGAACGACGCCCTTGCGCTTGATGATCTTGCAGTTGCGGCAGATCCGCTTGACTGAGGCGTTAACTTTCATTTTGCTCTCTCTTTGGTTAGTTACTTGGTCCGGAACACGATGCGTGCTCGGCTCAGATCGTAAGGTGTCAGTTCGACCGTCACCTTGTCGCCAGGAAGAATGCGGATATAGTTCATCCGCATTTTACCCGAAATATGTCCGAGCACCACGTGTCCGTTTTCCAGCTTTACTCGAAATGTTGCATTGGGGAGATTTTCAAGAATCTCGCCCTGCATCTGTATGACGTCGTCTTTTGCCATTCGGTATGTTTACCGCGCTTATCGCGTCGGAATTCCGCCTTTGAAATTTGCTTTGCGCAGCAGCGATTCATATTGCTGCGACATCACGTAGTTTTGTACCTGGGCCATGAAATCCATGGTCACAACCACAATAATCAACAGAGAAGTACCACCAAAATAGAACGGTACCTTCCACTCGGCTTGCATGAATTCCGGCAACAAACACACCAAGGTGATGTAGATGGCGCCAGCCAGTGTCAAACGTGTCAGGATCTTGTCGATGTAACGGGCAGTCTGCTCACCGGGACGGATCCCTGGCACAAAGGCCCCGCTCTTCTTCAAGTTATCCGCTGTTTCCTTGCTGTTGAAGACCAGCGCCGTATAGAAGAAACAGAAAAACACGATCGCAATGGCATACAACAGTGCGTGGATGGGCTCGCCTGGCCCCATCGATGCTGCCAAATCTTTCAGGAACCGGACGACAGGGTTGGCCGTGTCGGCGCCCTGCGTGAACCAGCCCACGATCGTTGCCGGGAACAAGATAATCGACGAAGCGAAAATCGGTGGGATCACGCCGGCCATGTTCAACTTCAATGGCAGGTGCGACGTTTGTCCACCGTAAATCTTGTTGCCCACCTGGCGTTTCGCGTAGTTCACCAGAATCTTGCGCTGGCCACGTTCGACAAAGACCACGAAGAACGTTACCGCCACGACCAGGATCATGATGATGATCGCCGAGAACGCGCCGATCGAACCGTTGCTCACCGATGCGCCCAAACCACCGAGCGCGTTCGGCAGGCCTGCCGCGATACCCGCGAAGATGATGATCGAGATGCCGTTACCGAGACCGCGCTCGGTAATCTGCTCGCCCAACCACATCACGAACATGGTGCCGGTCAACAGCGTAACGACCGTCACGAAACGGAATGCATAGCCCGGATCCAGCACCAGGCCCGCCTGCGACTCCAGTGCCACCGCGATCGACAACGCCTGGAACAGCGCCAGCAACACCGTGAAATACCGGGTGTACTGGGTGATCTTGCGACGGCCCGATTCGCCTTCTTTCTTGAGCGCTTCCATCTGCGGCGAGACGATCGACACCAGCTGCATGATGATCGAGGCCGAGATGTAAGGCGTGATACCCAGCGCAAAGACTGTGAAGCGCGCGAGCGCGCCACCGCTGAACATGTTCAACATGCCCAGGATGCCGCCCTCTTGCGACTTGAACAGCGCGGCCAATTGTACCGGATCGATCCCGGGAACCGGGATGTGAGCGCCGATACGATAAACCACCAATGCACCAAGCAAGAACCAGAGCCGGTTCCAAGGGAACCCGGCTGCCGCACTTTTAGCCAATTGTGGATTAGTCGCCAATTTTCGCTCCGATCAAGCTGTTAGCGGTCAACTCAGGCTACCGAGCCGCCGGCTGCTTCGATGGCTGCTTTCGCGCCAGCGGTCACTTTCAGGCCTTTGAGGTTCACCGCCTTGGTGATCTCGCCGGACAGAATGACGCGCACGTCGCGGGCCAGCACGCCCAGGACGCCGGCTTGCTTGAGCACCAGGATGTCGACGTCGCCGACCGGCAGGTTGTTCAGGTCGGACAGGCGCACTTCAGCTTTGAAGGTGGCGTTGAGCGACTTGAAACCGCGCTTAGGCAGACGGCGTTGCAGAGGCATCTGACCGCCTTCGAAACCGACTTTGTGGAAGCCGCCCGAACGCGATTTTTGACCCTTGTGACCACGGCCCGAGGTTTTACCCAGACCGGAGCCGATACCGCGGCCGACGCGACGCTTGTAGTGCTTGGCGCCATCGGCTGGTTGAATGGTATTCAGTTCCATGATTTCTCCGTGTGTAAGCCCGAGGGCTTACGCAACTACTTTAACGAGGTACGATACTTTGTTGATCATGCCGCGCACGGATGGGGTGTCTTGCAGCTCGGAGACCGAGTTGACACGACGCAGGCCCAGACCGCGGACGGTGGCACGGTGATCTTCACGCGTGCCGATCAAGCCCTTGACCAATTGTACTTTGACGGTTTTGGTTGTCATAACGTTCACCTTAGCCCAGGATTTCTTCTACCGACTTGCCGCGTTTCGCAGCAATTTCAGCAGGAGTACTCATTTTTGCCAGACCATCCAGCGTCGCACGGACCAGGTTGTAAGGGTTGCTCGAGCCGGTGGATTTCGCCACGACGTCGGTCACGCCCATTACTTCGAAGATCGCGCGCATTGCGCCGCCAGCGATAACGCCGGTACCCGGTTTCGCAGGCGACATCATCACTTTCGATGCGCCGTGACGGCCGGTGACGGTGTGCTGCAGGGTGCCGTTTTTCAGGTTGACCTTGATCAGGTTGCGACGGGCTTCTTCCATTGCCTTCTGCACACCGACCGGTACCTCTTTCGACTTGCCCTTGCCCATGCCGATGCGGCCATCGCCGTCACCAACCACGGTCAGCGCGGCGAAACCCATGATACGACCACCCTTGACCACTTTGGTCACGCGGTTGATCGCGATCATTTTTTCGCGCATGCCGTCATCCGGCTTGTCGCTTGCCATTTTTGCCATCATTTTTGCCATGATCGTTCCTTAGAACTTCAGACCGGCTTCGCGCGCGGCTTCTGCCAGCGCCTTCACACGGCCGTGGTAACGGAAACCGGAGCGGTCGAACGCGACTTCGGTAATCCCTGCTTTCAGTGCTTTCTCTGCGACGCGCTTGCCGACGATCGCGGCAGCTGCGGCGTTGCCGCCCTTGCCCGATTTGCCAGCCAGTTCGTTGCGCACTTCGACTTCTGCCGTGGAGGCCGATACCAGTACTTTGGCATCCGGCGAGATCAGGTTCGCGTAGATATGCAGGTTAGTGCGGTGTACCGACAGGCGGTTCACTTTCTGTTGCGCGATCTTGATCCGGGTTTGGCGTCCGCGGCGCAGACGTGATTCTTTCTTGTCCATCGTCAGCCCCTAGTTACTTCTTCTTGGTTTCTTTGATCTTAACCACTTCGTCCGCATAGCGAACACCCTTGCCTTTGTATGGCTCAGGGGAGCGGTAAGCGCGAACTTCAGCAGCCACTTGGCCCACTTGCTGACGGTCGATCCCTTTGATGATGATCTCGGTCGGCGTTGCGGTAGCACAGGTGACGCCGGCTGGCATCGAATGGACGACAGGGTGCGAGAAGCCGAGCGACAGATTGAGCTTGTCGCCTTGCGCTTGCGCCTTGTAACCCACACCGACCAGGTTCAGCTTTTTCTCGAAACCCTTGGTGACGCCGGTGACCATGTTGTTGACCAGGGCGCGCAGCGTGCCGGACATGGCATTGGCTTCGCGGCTGTCGTCGGCCGGCACGAAATTGAGGGTTCCCTCTTTGTTTTCCACTTTGACCTGGCCGTTGAGGACCTGGGTCAAGACGCCCAGCGGGCCCTTGACAGTGATCGCTTGCGCGGAGATGGCGACATCAGCGCCAGCTGGCACAGCGATTGGCATTTTAGCTACACGAGACATGTCTAACTCCTTATGCGACGTAGCAAATAACTTCGCCGC
>JBDSKP010000786.1:0-3281 GCA_039916925.1 Duganella sp. | reverse complement strand
ATTTGCGCAAAAGAGTCTCGTATTGCGTCAGCGAGCGCACACTTTTTTTCCCCGCCATTTCCTAACTCCAATAGTTGGAATAATATTAAGAATACGCCGAAGTTATTCTCTTTGCAACACGTAGATTCATTTCACATGGTGCGTTGCAAATTGGCTCGATGGAGGTGTCGAATCGAACCGGCCCCACGAGTGGTTGACAGTTGGTTGACACTCGACCAAAACAAAAGGGCTTACATCGCTGTAAGCCCTTGATTTTATTGGTGCCGACTGCCGGTTTCGAACTGGCCACCTGATGATTACAAATCAACTGCTCTACCAAATGAGCTAAGTCGGCGAAACTTGTACGGGGCAAATTATACGCTATTTAATCCGCGTAAGGGTGGGGCGCCCGCCCTTTTTGGGCGGGTCGTTGTCGTCCTGCGGACCGCTTGCGGCCTCGTTTTTGCCCGCCGGCGCCGGGGTCGGCACGGCCGCCAGCGATGGTCCCGGCACGCCCGTTTCCTCCGCCGACGGCGGCGCGTCGGCCCCGCCGGTTTGCGGCTCGAACGCCATGCCCTGGCCGTTTTCGTTGGCGTAGATCGCCATGACGTTGTTGACCGGGACGTAGATTTCGCGCGAGACGCCGCCGAAGCGGGCGTGGAAGCGGATGCTGTCGTTGTCCATCTTCAGCCCCGACGTGGCGCCGAAACTGATGTTGAGGACGATTTCGCCTTTTTTCACATATTCCATCGGCACGGTGGTCGAGGCGTCGACCTTGACGGCCAGGTAGGGCGTATAGCCGCTGTCGGTGCACCACTCATAAATGGCGCGCAGCATGTAGGGCTTGGTAGAGATTTCGGACATGGTATTCCAGACTACGGTAAAACACGGCACGCCACCCGTACACAACGGTGGGCGCGCCGATAACTTCAACTAAACATCGGCGTTTCCGCGATCGAACCGATCAGCGGCGCATGACCTTTTCCGACGGCGTCAGCGCTTCGATGTAGGCCGGGCGCGAGAAGATGCGCTCGGCGTACTTCATCAGCGGGGCGGCGGTCTTCGACAGTTCGATGCCGTAGTGGTCCAGGCGCCACAGCAGCGGCGCGACGGCCACGTCGAGCATCGAGAATTCGTCGCCGAGCATGTACTTGTTCTTCAGGAACAGCGGCGCCAAGGTCGTCAGGCGGTCGCGGATTTCCGCGCGCGCCTTGTCGTGGCTCTTGTCGTTGCCCTTGGCGCGCTCGCTTTCGAGCACGTGCACATGGACGAACAATTCCTTCTCGAAATTGAACAGCATCAGGCGCGCGCGCGCGCGCATCAGCGGGTCGGCCGGCATCAGTTGCGGATGCGGGAAGCGCTCGTCGATGTATTCGTTGATGATATTCGATTCGTACAGAATCAATTCGCGCTCGACCAGAATCGGCACCTGACCATACGGATTCATGGTCGAGATATCTTCCGGCTTGTTGAACAAGTCGACGTCGCGCACTTCAAAGTCCATGCCTTTTTCGAACAGGACCAGACGGCAGCGCTGCGAAAATGGGCAGGTTGTACCCGAGTAGAGAACCATCATTTTTTGTAGTTCCTTAAAAACTAAGGGGGTGACGCCGCGAACGGATCACCCCGGATCGATCGCCCGCCGATGACGGCGGGCATCGCAAAACAAGCGCCGGGCCAGCCGGCGCTCTCTATTATTTAACTTCTTTCCAGAACGACGCGTTCAGGCGCCACGCCAGCAAGGCGAACAGGGACATGAACAATACCACCGCCACGCCCAATTTTTTGCGGGTCTGCGCCGCGGGCTCCGCCATCCACTCCATGTAACCGACCAGGTCGGCCACGGCCGTCTCGAACTCCAGCTTGCTCATCGTGCCGGGCTTGACCTGCTCGAAGCCGGCGAACTGGTGCGTCATCTTGCCGTGCTCGTGCGGATCTTCCACCTCGACCATCTTGATCTTCTGGATACCTTGCAGCTCCCACAACACGTGCGGCATCGCGACGTTTTCCAGCACCCGGTTGTTCCAGCCGGTCGGACGGGTGTCGTCCTTGTAGAAGTTGCGCAGGTAAGTATACAGGTAGTCGCCGCCGGTGCCGGCGCCCGACGATTTGGCGCGCGAAATGACCGACAGATCCGGCGGCACCACGCCGAACCAGGCCTTGGCGTCGGCCGGACGCATGGTGGTGGTCATCATCTCGCCGACCTTCTCGCCGGTGAACAGCAGGTTGCCCTTGATCTGCTCGTCGGTCAGGCCCAGATCCTTGAGGCGGTTATAGCGCATCGACGAGGCGTTGTGGCAGTTCAGGCAATAGTTGACGAATAGCTTGGCGCCGTTTTGCAGCGCAGCCATGTTGTTCGAGCGGTCCGGCGCCTTGTCGAGGGCGACACCGCCTTCGTTGGCGAACGCCAGGGCCGGCAGCAGGGCCAGCGCGGCAAGCAGTTTCTTTGCAAAATTCATGTCATGTCCTTTATCTACTTTAGCCAAGGTACGTTATCAGTGCGCGTGGAAGACGACGCGGTCGGGCACTTTTTTGAACGTGCCCATCGCGCTCCACCATGGCATGAACAGGAAGAAGCTAAAGTACAACAGGGTGCACACTTGCGACACCAGCGTGCGGGCCTCGGTCGGCGCCAGCGTGCCGAGGTAGCCCAGGGTCAGGAACGACAGGAAGAACACGCCGTACACATACTTGTGCCAGTCCGGGCGGTAGCGGATCGACTTGACCGGCGACTTGTCCAGCCATGGCATGAAGGCCAGGATCACCACCGAGCTGCCGAAGAACACCACGCCCCAGAACTTGGCGTCGAGGATTTGCGGCAGCATGCCGATAATGGCCACCAGCGCGATGACGGCGATGGCGATCTTCACCAGCCGCGGCAGGTTCGACTTGAGCCAGACGAACACCACGTAGGCGGCCACGAAGAACATCAGCACCCACATGAAGTCGGCCGTGGTGGCGCGCAGCACCGAGTAGAATGCGGTGAAGTACCAGGTCGGGGCGATGTGCAGCGGCGTCTTGAGCGAGTCGCCCGGCAGGAAGTTGTTGTACTCGAGGAAGTAGCCGCCCATTTCCGGCGCGAAGAACACCACCGCGCTGAAGATCAGCAGGAACACCGACACGCCGAACAGGTCGTGCACCGTGTAGTACGGGTGCGACGGGATCGAGTCGAGCGGGTGGCCGTCCGGGCCCAGGTTCTCCTTGACCTCGATGCCGTCCGGGTTGCTCGAGCCGACTTCGTGCAGCGCGATCAGGTGGGCGGCGACCAGGCCGAGCAGCACCAGCGGGATGGCGATCACGTG
>JBDSKP010000785.1:0-8235 GCA_039916925.1 Duganella sp. | reverse complement strand
ACGCGGGTCACGACCGGCGTCTTGGCGGCGATTTCGACGATTTCGCGCTCGGTCGCCGCTTGCGCCTCGGCCAGCGACGGCGCATCCTGCACATCGATGCCCCGGCTGTTGTCGATGACCACGTCATGAATGCCGGCGTGGAGGATCTTGCGGATTTCCTCCTCGCTGGTGAGCAAAAAGCGGTTGCGGACGAACGGGTGCGTCATCCAGTCGCAACTGAGGTCATGTATATACATGCCCACCTTTAGTTGGGAGGAGTCGACTTTCTTTAACATACGGGCACCCGCGAAAATGGCTGGAGGGGAGGGCATTCAATTCAGTATAGCAAATAGTTTCCTGCCAGGATCATTCTTTGCAAGTGCTACCATTTGCTTGTCCGCGCCCACGCGGTCCCTCCACCGTCCCCGATCAATATGGAACTACGTCAACTTCGTTACTTTGTCGCCATCGTCGACCACGGCTCGTTGTCGCGGGCCGCGCTGGTGCTGCACGTGGCGCAGCCGGCGCTGACGCAGCAACTCCGCCAGCTGGAACAGGAACTGGGAACGCAACTGCTGCACCGCTCGGCGCAGGGCGTGCTCAGCACCGACGCCGGCAAGGTCTTTTACGAGCACGCGCAAGCGATCCTCAAGCAGGTGGCCGACGCCCGCTCGGCCGTCACGCAATCGGCGGAGCGGCCCAGCGGCGCGGTCACGCTCGGGCTGCCGCACAGCATCTCGGGCGCGCTGGCGCTGCCGTTGCTGACGGCGGCGCGCGCCACCTACCCGGAAATCACGCTGCAACTGACGGAGGAACTGACGGGCAACCTGAGCGAGCAGCTCAAATCGGGGCGGATCAATCTGGCGGTGCTGTTCGACGACGGCCAACTGGCGCAATTCGCCACCACGCCGCTGGTCGAGGAGGAGCTGCGCTTCATCTGCCGCGCCGACGCCGCCTACGCGCTGGGCCAGGACACGCTGACGCTGGAGCAGACGCTGGGCACCACGTTGATCCTGCCGGGCTTGCAGCACGGCGTGCGCCCGCGCATCGAAAGCATGGTGCGCGCGGCCGGGCTCAGGCTGTCGAACGTGATCGAAATCAACTCCATCGCCATCCTTAAATCGGCGCTCCTGGCCGACATGGGCGCCACCTTGCTGCCGTCGGCGCCGGTGCTCGACGAACTGCGACGGGGCGCTCTGCGCGCGCACCCGATCCGGCGGCCGGCGATATCGCGCACGGTGGTGCTGTGCGCGTCGAAAAACATCCCGCTGACCAACGCCGCCGGCGCCATCAGCCGGCTGGTGCAACAAGTCAGCGCCCAGCTGTGCCAAGCCGGCGCGTGGCCGGGCGCCGCCCCCATCGGCTAGCCATCAGGGTATCATTTTTTCTTATACCCCGATTGGCAAACACTATTTCCGTGTACGTCAACTCGCGTTCATACTAGGTCCATTCCGCTCACCATGCGGCCCTGGCCCGATCCTGGCGCGCCTATCCGGCGTGATCAAGTCCGGGTGCGATCTGATACCAAAAACGGAGACCCGCCATGCCCGATACCACGGCAACCGGCCCTGCGACGTCCGCCAGAGACGGCAGCGCCCGACTGACCACCGTCAGCCTCGACGACAAATACACCGCGACCCACGGCGACATCTACCTGTCCGGTATCCAGGCGCTGGTGCGCCTGCCGATGATGCAGCGCCTGCGCGACCAGGCCGCCGGCTTGAACACGGCCGGCTTCATCTCCGGCTACCGCGGCTCGCCGCTCGGCGGCCTCGACGAAAACCTGTGGAAGGCCAAGCCGCATCTGGAGGCGCACCACGTGCAATTCGTGCCGGGCGTGAACGAGGATCTGGCGGCGACCGCCGTCTGGGGCTCGCAGCAGGTCGATCTGATCGGCGAGGCCAAATACGACGGCGTGTTCGCCATGTGGTACGGCAAGGGACCCGGCGTCGACCGCTGCGGCGACGTCTTCAAGCATATGAACCACGCCGGCACCTCGAAACACGGCGGCGTGCTGCTGGTGGCCGGCGACGACCACGGCGCCTATTCGTCGACCTTGCCGCACCAGTCCGACCATCTGTTCTCGGCGTCGATGATCCCGGTGCTGTATCCATGCAACGTGCAGGAGTACCTCGACCTGGGCATCCACGGCTGGGCGATGTCGCGCTTTTCCGGCTGCACCGTGGCGTTCAAGGCGCTGGCCGACACGGTCGAGTCGTCGGCCTCGGTCGACGCCGATCCGTTCCGCGTCGACGTCAAGATCCCGCTCGATTTCGTCATGCCGGAGGGCGGCCTCAATGCCCGCCTGTCGAGCATTCCGCTGGGCCAGCAGGCGCGCAATCAGGAAGCGCTGATGCAGGACTATAAAATCTACGCGGCGCTGGCCTACGCGCGCGAAAACAAACTCAATCACACCACCATCACCAGCCCGGACGCGAAGCTGGGCATCATCGCCTCCGGCAAATCGTATCTGGACGTGCTCGAGGCGCTCGAGGAACTGGGCATCGACGAGAAGATGGCGGCCGACGTCGGCCTGCGCCTGTTCAAGGTGGCCATGCCGTGGCCGCTGGAGCCGGACAGCGTGCGCGAATTCGCCCAGGGCCTCGACGAGATCCTGGTGGTCGAGGAAAAGCGCCAGATCGTCGAGTACCAGCTGAAGGAACAACTGTACAACTGGCGCGACGACGTGCGCCCGCGCGTGATCGGCAAGTTCGACGAAAAAGGCGAGTGGGTGGCGCCGCGCGGCGAATGGCTGCTGACCTCCAAGGCCGACTTCTCGGTCTCGCAGGTGGCGCGCGTGATCGCCTCGCGCGTCAAGCGGCTGATCTCCGATCCCGTCACCTGCGACCATATCAAGGAGCGCCTGACCTTCCTCGACGCCAAGGACGCGGTGCTGAAGAAGGCCATCAGCACGCCGTTCCGCCCCGCCTTCTACTGCTCCGGGTGCCCGCACAACACGTCGACCAAGGTCCCCGAGGGCAGCCTGGCGCTGGCCGGCATCGGCTGCCACGTGATGGCGACGTCGATCTACCCGGAATTCAACAAGCTGACCACGCACATGGGCGGCGAAGGCGCGCCGTGGATCGGCCAGGCCGCGTTCTCGAAGATCCCGCACGTGTTCCAGAACCTGGGCGACGGCACCTATTTCCACTCCGGTTATCTGGCGATCCGCGCGGCGGTGGCGGCCAGGGTCAACATGACCTACAAGATCCTGTACAACGACGCCGTGGCGATGACCGGCGGCCAGCCGGTCGACGGCATCACGTCGGTGCCGATGATCGCGCAGCAGATGGCCGCCGAGGGCGTGAAACGGATCGCGCTGGTGACCGAGGATCTGAGCCGCTATCAGGGTCAGGGCGGGGCCGAGCGCAGCGCCCTGCCCGCGCTGGTCAGCCTGCACGACCGCAAGGACATGGACGCCGTCCAGCGCGAGCTGCGCGAAGTCGGCGGCGTGTCGGTGCTGATCTACGATCAGACCTGCGCCGCCGAGAAGCGCCGCCGCCGGAAAAAAGGCGAATATCCCGACCCGGCCAAGCGCATGGTCATCAACGAGGCCGTGTGCGAAGGCTGCGGCGACTGCGGCGTGCAGTCGAACTGCACCTCCATCCTGCCGAAGGAGACGGAGTTCGGCCGCAAGCGCGCCATCGATCAATCGTCGTGCAACAAGGATTACTCGTGCGTCAAGGGCTTCTGCCCGAGCTTTGTCACCGTCGAAGGCGGCGCGCTGAAGAAAACCAAGACCGGGGTGAGCAAGTCCGATAACGACGACGGCTTCGGCGCGCTGCCGGAACCCGAACTGCCGTCGTGCGAGCAGCCCTACAACATCCTGATCAACGGCATCGGCGGCACCGGCGTCATCACCGTCGGCGCCTTGATGGGCATGGCCGCGCACCTGGAGGGCAAAGGCGCGTCGGTGCTCGACATGACCGGCATGTCGCAGAAAAACGGCTCCGTCACCTCGCACGTCAAAGTGGCGAAGACCCCGGCGCACCTGCGCGCCCAGCGCATCGCCACCGGCGAGGCCGACGTCATCCTCGGCTGCGACATGCTGACCGCCGGCGCCGCCGACGCCGTGTCGAAGATGCGCCCGGGCCGCACGCTGGCCGTGATCAACCTGCACGAGCAGCCGCCCGGCACCTTCGCGCAGAACGCCGACTGGCAGTATCCGGTGGCCGAGGTGCGCGCGCTGATCGAGGAATCGGTCGGTGGCGCCGAAGCCGCCGACTTCATCGACGCGACCAAGCTGGCCACGGCGCTGATGGGCGATTCCATCGCCGCCAATCTGTTCATGCTCGGCTACGCGTGGCAGCGCGGACGCATTCCGTTGACCGAGGCGTCGCTGCTGCGCGCGATCGAACTCAATGGCGTCGGCATCGCGTCCAACAAGAAGAGCTTCCTGTGGGGCCGGCGCGCGGCGGTGGACCTGAAGCGCGTCGAGCGCGTGGCCACGCCGACGCAGGCGATCGTCGTGCAGATGCCGAAAAGCCTGGACAACGTCATCGACAAGCGCGTGCGCTTCCTGACCGACTACCAGAACGCGGCCTACGCTGCCGTCTACGAGCAGCTGGTGTCGCAGGTGCGCGCGAAGGAGACCGCGCTGGGATTGGGTAACAAGCTGTCCACCGCCGTGGCCAAGTACTACTTCAAGCTGATGGCGTACAAGGATGAATACGAGGTGGCGCGCCTGTACACGGACGGCCGCTTCGTCGAGCAGCTCAAACAGCAGTTCGAGGGTGACTTCTCGATCAAGTTCAATCTGGCGCCGCCGCTGTTCGCCAGGAAGGACGCCAAGGGGCATCTGGTCAAGGCGGAATTCGGCTCGTGGATGTGGAGCGCGTTCAAGCTGCTGGCCAGGCTCAAAGGCTTGCGCGGCGGCGCGTTCGATATCTTCGGCCGCAGCGACGAGCGCCGGATGGAGCGCGCGCTGATCGTCGAATATCGCGAGATGGTGACCGTGTTGATCGGGCAGCTCACCGTGGAAAACCACGCGCTGGCCGTGGAGTTGGCGGGATTGCCGGAGAAAGTGCGCGGTTTCGGCCACGTGAAGGAGAAGGCGGCGGCCGTCTTCCATGCCGAGAAGGCGCGCCTGATGGCGCAATTCAGCCAGCGGCACGCCGCGTGAGCTTTGCTTTGACGTTTACGTAAACGTCATATAATAGCCACACAAAAACGCACGACACAGATCGACGCACAGAATAGAAGGGACACCATGAACGACCTCGCCGCTCCGAACCTCGCAGCCGTGCCGGACCAGCCGCGCCTGAACAACAAAATTCGCTTCGTCACCGCCGCCTCGCTGTTCGACGGCCACGACGCCTCGATCAACATCATGCGCCGCATCCTGCAATCGAACGGCGTCGAAGTGGTCCACCTGGGCCACAACCGCTCGGTCGACGAGGTGGTCACCGCCGCGCTGGCGGAGGACGTGCAAGGCATCGCCATCTCCAGCTACCAGGGCGGCCATGTCGAATACTTCAAATACATGCTCGACCTGCTGCGCCAGCGCGGCGGCGCCCACATCAAGGTGTTCGGCGGCGGCGGCGGCGTCATCGTCCCCGACGAAATCGCCGACCTGCATGCCTACGGCGTCACCCGGATCTTCAGCCCGGAGGACGGCCAGCGCATGGGCCTCGTCGGCATGATCCAATGGATGGTCCAGCAGTGCGACATCGACCTGTCGACCTACGCGCCCACCTCGCTCGCGCCGCTGCGCGAAGGCGACGTGGCCTCGCGCCACCGCCCGCTGGCCCAGCTGGTCACCGCGCTGGAAAACGACCAGGCGGCGCCCGCGCTGCGCGCCGACATCCTGGCCGCCGCCGAGGGCCTGGCCGTGCCGACGCTGGGCATCACCGGCACCGGCGGCGCCGGCAAATCGTCGCTGACGGATGAACTGATACGCCGCATCCGCCTCGACCAGGGCGACGCGCTCAACATCGCCATCATCTCGATCGACCCGTCGCGCCGCAAATCCGGGGGCGCGCTGCTGGGGGACCGCATCCGCATGAACGCGATCAATCCGTGGGCCGGCCAGACGCGGGTCTTCATGCGGTCGCTGGCCACGCGCGAGGCGGGCTCCGAGATCTCGGAGGCGCTGCCCGACGTCATCGCCGCCTGTAAGGTGGCCGGCTTCGATCTGGTCATCGTCGAGACCTCCGGCATCGGCCAGGGCGACGCCGCCATCGTGCCGCACGTGGACGTATCGATGTATGTGATGACGCCGGAATTCGGCGCAGCCTCGCAGCTGGAAAAAATCGACATGCTCGATTTCGCCGACTTCATCGCCATCAATAAATTCGACCGCAAAGGCTCGCAGGACGCGCTGCGCGACGTCGCCAAGCAGTACCAGCGCAACCGCGAGCTGTGGAGCCAGCGCCCCGAGGAGATGCCGGTCTACGGCACGCAGGCGTCGCGCTTCAACGACGACGGCGTCACCGCGCTGTATCAGGGCCTGCTATCGAAACTGGCGCAATTCGGCCTGCCGACCAAGCCGGGCAAACTGCCGGCCGTGGCGCTGCGCCACTCGAGCGGCAAAAACGTCATCGTGCCGCCGGCGCGCGCCCGCTACCTGGCGGAGATCGCCGACACCGTGCGCGGCTACCACCGCCAAACCCGCAAGCAGGTGACGCTGGCGCGCGAACGCCAGCAGCTGACCGAAGCCAAACGCATGCTGGCCATCGCCAACAAGGCCGCCGATTTTGACGATGTCATCGCCGAGCGCGACGCGGCGATGGACGCCGGCGCGAAAAAGCTGCTGGCGCAGTGGCCCGAGATGCAGGCCGCCTACGCCGGCGACGACTACGTGGTCAAAATCCGCGACAAGGAAATCCGTACCCAGCTCGTGCAGCACACGCTGTCGGGCACCAAGATCCGCAAGGTGGCCCTGCCGCGATATGAAGACCACGGCGAGATCCTGCGCTTCCTGATGCTGGAGAACGTGCCGGGATCGTTCCCGTTCACGGCCGGCGTGTTCCCGTTCAAGCGCGAGGGCGAAGACCCGACACGCATGTTCGCCGGCGAAGGCGACGCCTTCCGCACCAACCGCCGCTTCAAGCTGGTCTCCACCGGCATGGACGCCAAGCGCCTGTCGACGGCGTTCGACTCGGTGACCTTGTACGGCGCCGATCCGGCCCCGCGTCCGGACATCTACGGCAAGGTCGGCAACTCCGGCGTCTCGATCGCCACGCTGGACGACATGAGGGTGCTGTACGACGGCTTCAACCTGTGCAGCCCGAGCACCTCGGTGTCGATGACCATCAACGGACCAGCGCCGACGATCCTGGCCATGTTCATGAACACCGCCATCGACCAGCAGATCGACCGCTTCGTCGAAGAACACAAGCGCCAGCCGGACGCCGACGAAGCGGCCAAGCTGCGCGAATGGGTGCTGCGGAACGTGCGCGGCACCGTGCAGGCGGACATCCTGAAGGAGGACCAGGGCCAGAACACCTGCATCTTCTCGACCGAATTCTCGCTCAAGGTGATGGGTGACATCCAGCAGTACTTCGTCGAGCACCAGGTGCGCAATTTCTACTCGGTGTCGATCTCCGGCTACCACATCGCCGAAGCGGGCGCGAACCCGATCTCGCAGCTGGCGTTCACCTTGTCGAACGGCTTCACGTTCGTCGAGGCGTATCTGGCGCGCGGCATGAATATCGACGACTTCGCGCCCAACCTGTCCTTCTTCTTTTCCAACGGCATGGACCCGGAATACACGGTGCTGGGCCGCGTCGCGCGCAGGCTATGGGCGGTGGCGATGCGCGACAAATACGGCGCCAACGACCGCTCGCAAAAACTCAAGTACCACGTGCAGACGTCGGGCCGCTCGCTGCACGCGCAGGAGATCGACTTCAACGACATCCGCACCACGCTGCAGGCGCTGATCGCGATTTACGACAACTGCAACTCGCTGCACACCAACGCCTACGACGAAGCGATCACCACGCCGACCGACGAATCGGTGCGCAGGGCGTTGGCGATCCAGCTGATCATCAACCGCGAATGGGGCCTGGCCAAGAACGAAAACCCGAACCAGGGCTCGTTCATCATCGAAGAACTGACTGACATGGTCGAAGAAGCGGTGCTGCAGGAATTCGAGCGCATCGCCGAACGCGGCGGCGTGCTGGGCGCGATGGAAACCGGCTACCAGCGCGGCAAGATCCAGGAAGAATCGATGCACTACGAACACATGAAACACGACGGCAGCCTGCCTATCGTCGGCGTCAACACCTTCCGCAACCCGAAGGGCGGCGACACCCC
>JBDSKP010000784.1:0-2472 GCA_039916925.1 Duganella sp. | reverse complement strand
CTGGTGTACCAGGATGTCGACGCCCTCAAGCGCTCGATCTCCGATGTCAACCCGGCGCTCAAGAACTTCGAGGCGTCGTGCTTCGACGGCATCTACGTGACGGGCGACGTGTCGAAGGAGTACCTCGACAAGCTGGAGTACGCGCGCCACCATCCGAAGGCCACCACCATGCATGAAGACGCCGGCCGCTCGCAACTGAACCTGAATCTCGCGACCGCCGAAGGCTGATCGAGACGTCGACCCGCGCCCCGGACGCCGGGGTCGTACCCTGCGGGGTACGCCCCCTTTCGGCCGCCGTGCGGGTTAAAAGCCGGCGGCAAGCCGGCGCTGAATCATTCCGGGTCCCGTCCAATGAACGACAAAAAGAACTACGGTTTCACCACCACCATCCTGCACAACGACCGGCTGAAGGGCATCGAGCACGGTTCGCTGCACAAGCCGATCCACACCTCGGTCGCCTTCGGTTATGGCGACGCGCGCCAGCTGGCGTCGGTATTCCAGGGCAAGGAGCCGGGCTTCCGCTACGGCCGCCAGGGCAACCCGACCATCTCCGCGCTCGAGGACAAGGTCAACCAGATGGAGCAGGGCGTCGGCACCCTGTGCTTCGCCACCGGCATGGGCGCGATCGGCGCCGTGTTCCAGGCGCTGCTGCGCGCGGGCGACCACGTCGTCTCGTCGGCCTTCCTGTTCGGTAACACCAACAGCCTGTGGCAGACCACGATGGCGCAGGGCGTCGGCGTGTCGTTCGTCGACGCCACCGACGTCGCCAACGTCGAAGCGGCCATCACCGACCAGACCCGCATGGTGTTCGTCGAAACCATCGCCAACCCGCGCACGCAGGTGGCGGACCTGAAGCGCATCGGCGAATTGTGCAAGGCGCGCGGCATCCTCTACATCGTCGACAACACGATGACCACGCCGTACCTGTTCCGACCGAAATCGGTCGGCGCCGGGCTGGTGGTCAACGCGCTGACCAAGTCGATCGGCGGCCACGGCAACGCGCTGGGGGGCAGCCTGACCGACACCGGCGAATACGACTGGACCAAATTCCCGAATATTTACGAGAACTACAAGAAGGCCGCGCCGGCGCAATGGGGATTGGCGCAGATCCGCGCCAAGGGGCTGCGCGACTTCGGCGCCTCGCTGGGGCCGGAGGCGGCGCACCACATCGCCGTCGGCGCCGAGACGCTGGCATTGCGCATGGAGCGCACCAGCGGCAACGCGCTGGCCTTGGCCGAGATGCTGGAAGCTGACGAGCGCGTGGCGGCGGTCCACTATCCGGGGCTCAAATCGCACCCGCAGCACGGCATCTCGAGTGATCTGTTCCGCAAGCACGGCTCGCTGCTCAGTTTTGAATTGAAGGACGGGATAGACTGCTTCGACTTCCTGAATCGCCTGAAGCTGGCGATCCCGGCGTCGAACCTGGGCGACACGCGCACCCTGGTGATTCCGGTCGCGCACACGATCTTCTACGAGATGGGCGCCGAGCGGCGCGCATCGATGGGGATTGCCGAATCGCTGATCCGGGTGTCGGTGGGCATCGAAGACACCGACGACCTGCTCGATGACTTCGCCTGCGCCCTGGAAGGTTGCTGAACCGCGAAGATATGCTAAACCACGGAGACACGTAGGGCGGATTAGCGTAGCGTAATCCGCCATGTATGCGTCGTCGACGGCCCATAGATGGCGGATTACGGCTTCGCCTAATCCGCCCTACGTGTTTCTTAGTGCCAGCTGCGCATCAGGCCGACCGCGAGGCCTTCCAGCGCGAATTCGTCCGCCTCCGGGTCGACCTTGATGATCTTGAAGTCCGGATTCTCCGGCAACAGCTCGACCAAGGTGCCGGTCTTGCGGTAGCGCTTGACCGTGACGTCGTTGCCGATCCGCGCGACGACGATCTGGCCGTTCTTGGCGCTGTCGACCTTCTTCACCGCCAGCAGGTCGCCGTCCATGATGCCGGCGTCGCGCATCGATTCGCCGCGCACCTTGAGCAGGTAGTCCGGCTTGGACGAGAACATCGCCGGGTCCACGCTGTAGCTCGTTTCCAGATTTTCCTGCGCCAGGATCGGCGAGCCGGCGGCCACGCGGCCGATCAGCGGCAACGACATCATCAGCGACACCGGCACCTTCGGCGTCGCCGGTTCAGCGTGCACGCCCAGCAGGCGGATGCCGCGCGAGGTGCCGGCGGCGATCTCGATCGCGCCTTTGCGCGCGAGCGCCTGCAAGTGCTCCTCGGCCGCGTTGGCGGATTTGAAGCCCAGCTCGTTGGCGATCTCGGCGCGGGTCGGAGGAAAACCGGTATTGTCGATCGCATCCTTGATCAGGTTGAGGATCTGTTCCTGGCGTGGCGTGAGCTTGAGCATGGGTTTCCAAGGCTGTTTGTATGAACAGACTGTATTTTTGTACAGTATTTCAGCCAAAGCAAGTATTAATTGCAGTTTGCCTGATCTATTTGCTGTTAGCGGTCCCAAG
>JBDSKP010000783.1:0-3201 GCA_039916925.1 Duganella sp. | reverse complement strand
AGCTGCAGCTGGGTGGCGTCGGTCAGCGTCTTGCCGTTGGTGACGGCCTTGACGCTGAAGGTGTAGCTGCCGGCCGCCGCCGCCGTCTTGTCGTCGGTGGTGCCGTCCCAGGTGATCGGGTAGGTGCAGACGTCGGCGTTTTTCATCGACATCGTGCGCACCACCTTGCCGGTCTTGTCCATGATGCTGATGTCGACCGTCTCGGCCGGCGAGGCCAGGTCGACGCCGAACACGCTGCTGCTGGTCTTGGCGCCGGCCGCGTCGGTGCTGGTGCTCAGTTCGACGCCCTTTCCGGCCACCAGCACGCCCTTGCCGATCAGGCTGACCGCGTTCATCGACTGCGCGCTGGCCTGGTCGGTGCGCAGCGATTCCAGGGTGGCGTTGACCTTGTTGATGCCGGTCACCGTCGACAGCTGCGCCAGCTGGCTGGTCATCGCCGCGTTGTCCATCGGGTTGAGCGGGTCCTGGTTCTTGAGCTGCGTGATCAGCAGCTTCATGAACTTGTCCTGGTCGGCGCCGATGTCATTGCTCGTGGTCGCACTGGTAGTGCCGGTCGTGTTGACCGTGTTGAACGTCGACGCCTTGGGCGTGTCGATGATGCCGCTGGTGGCCATGCTGGACTCTCTTCCTGGTTCTAATTAGCTCTGACCGATGGTCAGCGTCTTCGACAGCAGCGACTTGGCCGCGTTCATCGTCTCGACGTTGGTCTGGTACGAGCGCGACGCCGACAGCATGTTGACCATCTCGTCGACCACGTTCACGTTCGGCATCGTCACGTAGCCCTTGTCGTCGGCCATCGGATGCTTGGGGTCGTACATCTGCTTCATCGGCGACTGGTCCTCGACCACCTGGCGCACCCGCACGCCGGTCGAATCGCCGCTGGCCGTCGGCGTGGCCTCGAACACCACCTGGCGGGCGCGGTAGGCCGCGCCGTTGGCGCTGGTGGCGCTGTCGGCGTTGGCCAGGTTGGAGGCGACCACGTTGAGGCGCTGCGCCTGGGCGCTCATGGCCGAACCGGAAACATTAAAGATTTTAAATAGCGACATGGTTAATTCCCTGACTGGATCGCCGCCATCATGCTTTTGATCTGGGCGTTGATCATGGTGACGCCGGCCTCGTAGCGCAGCGCGTTGTCGGCGAACTGGTTGCGCTCGACGTCCATGTCGACCGTGTTGCCGTCGACGGCGCCCTGCACCACGCCGCGGTACAGCAGCGGCGTGCCGTCGGCCATCGTGGTGCCGTTTTGCGGGGGGGCGGGGTAATGCCTGGCGGCCGTGGTCTTGAGCGTCGCGCCCCCGCTCGGGCTGGCCTTGTCCATGGCCGATTTCAGCGCGCCGCCGAAATCGACGTCGCGGGCCTTGTAATTGGGCGTGTCGGCGTTGGCGATGTTGGACGCCAGGACCGTCTGCCGCTGCGAGCGCAGGCTCAGCGCGGCTTCGTTAAAGCGCATGTAATCGTCGAGTTTACCAAGCATGACAACCTCCGGATACCGCCCAAACAGTGGACGAACTTGTTATGACAGGATTCATCATACGGAGTTGCTCTAGTGAACCATCGACAGAGAAGCACCCGCTTTTCCGCGCTATTCAAGGTTTCAAGTCCGGCCCGGCGGACTATGATGGCAACATTGAAGGGGAAACCTACGCCATGACTCCACGCCTCACACCATCCGCCGTCCGGCTCGCCGCCATCGCCCTGCTGTCGATGACGGCGCTGTCCGCGCAGGCCCAGCAGAATCAAACCGGCCAGAATCAAACCGGCCAGAATCAAGCCGGCCAGCCGGCCCAGCCGCGCCAGGCCGCCTACCACGACCGCGCCGCCCTCAAGCGCACCGTCGAGGAGTTCCTGCAAGTGCAAACCGGCGGCCTGCCGGGCCAGGTGACGGTCGCCGTGGGCGCCATCGACCCTCGCATGAGCCTGGCCCCCTGCCCCGCTGCGCAGGCGTTCTTCATGCCCGGCGCGCGCGCCTGGGGCAAGACCACGGTCGGCGTGCGTTGTGCGACACCGGCCGCCTGGACGGTATATATTCAAGCCAGCGTGACCGTCATCGGCGAGTACGTCGCCAGCGCCGCGCCGCTGGCGCAGGGCCAGACCATCGAGGCCGGCCAGCTGGTCATGCTGAAGGGCGATTTGACAATGTTGCCGGCGGGAATAGCGACCGACATCAACCAGGTGGTCGGGCGCAGCAGCAACAGTTCCCTGCCGCCCGGCACGCCGATGCGCATCGACACCTTGCGCACCAAGCCGGTGGTGCAATCGGGACAACTGGTGCGGCTGGTGTCGAGCGGCTCGGGCTTTAGCGTATCGGCC
Source organism: Duganella sp. (assembly GCA_039916925.1). Lineage (GTDB taxonomy): Bacteria > Pseudomonadota > Gammaproteobacteria > Burkholderiales > Burkholderiaceae_D > Rugamonas. The sequence continues at coordinate 891 of JBDSKP010000783.1, read as the reverse complement.
GAGGCGCGCGCGATGGGCACGGCCGGCGACGGCCAGGTGGTACAGGTGAAAACTTCTGGTGGGCAACAAATCACCGGCATCGCCAAGGCGGGCGGGCTGGTGGAGGTGGCGTTTTGAACAAACGCGGGATGCTGAAGACGGGCGAGGCTAAAGTTTTGCAAGCGGGCGCCGTTAATGACTCAGATCCCGGGGCTTTAGGCCCCAACCAGAGAAGGATGATGCTGTGAAAATCAACGATACATTAAAGAACACCACCGGCCTGCCGGCGTCGAACGCGGCCCCCGCCTCGACCGCGCGCGGGGCCGACAAGGCCGCGCCGGCACCGACCTCCACCGGTTCGGAAAGCGTGCGCCTGTCGCCCCAGGGACAGGCGATGGCGGCCAGCGCGGCCGGCGGCGCCAGCGGCGTGTTCGACACCAAAAAAGTCGAACGCATCAAGCTGGCGATCGCCGACGGCCAGTTCCAGGTCAACTCGGAAAAAGTGGCGGACGGCCTGCTCGACACGGTCAAAGATCTGCTGCACTCACGAAAACGATAGGATCATCATGTCAACCGTCACCCCGCTCAACAATCTGCGCGAAGAAGCGCGGATCATGGCTGCGCTGCTGGAACTGCTCAAACAGGAACAGCTGCTGCTGGTGGCGGCGGAAATCGACGGCCTGCAGGCCGTCACGTCGAAGAAAACGGCGCTCATCGCACAGATGACCTTGCTGTCGGCCCAGCGCCACCGCGCCCTGGGCAAGGCCGGCTACCCCGCCGAGGAAGCGGGCATGGAGGCGTGGATCGCCGCCAGCGCCGACGAGCGCATCGCGCAAGCGTGGAAGATGCTGCTCGAGCACACGCGCGAGGCCAAGGAGCTGAACCGCGTCAACGGCATGCTGATCAACAAGC
>JBDSKP010000782.1:0-2616 GCA_039916925.1 Duganella sp. | reverse complement strand
AGCCGGAACCGCGGCGCGACGACAGCAACCCTAGCGTAACAAGGCGGTCGTAGGACTCGACGACTGTAAAGGTGCTGACGCCATTACACTTGGCGAACTGCCGTACTGACGGCATTTTGGTGCCGATGCGAAGCTCGCGCGCGCCCACCATCGCGCTGACCGCCGAAACGATCTGATCGACCAAGCTGCCTTTGCCGCTACGCTCTATCGCGACCACTGGCCAGCCGGACGCGCCGGGCGTACAGGGGGATTGATCGACCGCAGAATTTCCTTGTTCCATCCTCGACTCCAAAGCCAGCGCAAAACTGTACTGTTTTTACCACCGGTACGGTTGGACAGTTTTGATATTTGTGTATCTGTGCCATAGTTGTAGCGCTGTCTATTATTGCATCATCATTTTGCCAACTGGTAAATTTTTTTGCGGTTCGTCAAAAAGTCCACTTGGCGTCACAGGAGCTCTGCATGAACGAATCCCGACCTGAATCGATGGCGTCCTTCTGGATGCCTTTCACGAATAACCGCGACTACAAAACCAACCCGCGCCTGCTGGTGTCGGCCGAGGGCATGTACTACAAGGACGTCGACGGCAACGCCATCCTCGACGGCACGGCGGGCCTGTGGTGCGTACCGTGCGGCCACGCGCAGCCGAAGATCGTCGCCGCCGTGCGCGAGATGGTCGGCCAGCTCGATTTCGCGCCGACCTTCCAGATGGGCCATCCGGCCGCCTTCGACCTGGCCGAAAAGCTGATGGACTACACCAACCACCGCTTCGGCCACGTCTTCTACACCAACTCCGGCTCGGAGGCGGTCGACACCGCGCTCAAGATCGCGCTGGCGTACCACAAGGCGCGCGGCGACGCCAGCCGCACGCGCTTTATCGGCCGCGAACGCGGGTACCACGGCGTCGGCTTCGGCGGCATCTCGGTCGGCGGCATCGCCGGCAACCGCAAGCCGTATGGCGTGATGCTGCCCGGCGTCGACCACCTGCCGCACACGCACAACCTGGAGAAGAACGCCTACACGCGTGGCGAGCCGGAATACGGCACCGAGCTGGCCGATGAACTGGAGCGCATCGTCGCGCTGCACGACGCGTCGACCATCGCCGCCGTCATCGTCGAACCGGTCGCCGGGTCGACCGGCGTGCTGGTACCGCCGAAGGGCTATCTGAAGCGCCTGCGCGAGCTGTGCACCAAGCACGGCATCCTGCTGATCTTCGACGAGGTGATCACCGGCTTCGGGCGCTTGACCACGCCGTTCGCGGCGGACTACTTCGACGTCGAACCGGACATGATGACCACCGCCAAGGGGCTGACCAACGGCGTCATTCCGATGGGCGCGGTGTTCAGCAAGCAGTACATCCACGACGCCTTCATGGACGCGCCGGCGGGCATCGAGCTGTTCCACGGCTACACCTATTCGGGCCACCCGGTCGCCTGCGCGGCGGCGCTGGCGACGCTGGACGTGTTCAAGGAACAGAAGATCCTCGAGCACGCGGCCGGCATCGCCGATTACTGGGCCGACGCCGTCCATTCGCTCAAGGGCCTGCCGCACGTGATCGACCTCCGCACCATCGGCCTGATCGCCGGCATCGAGCTGGCGCCGATCGCCGGCAAGCCGGGAACGCGCGCGTTCACAGCCTTCAAGCAGGCCTTCGCCGACGGCATCCTGATACGCACGACGGGCGACACGATCGCCTTGTCGCCACCGCTGGTGCTGGAGAAAAAACACATCGATGAATTGTTTGGAAAATTGACGACGGTGCTTAAAAACTTGCAGTAACCCGGAAGGCGGCGGACCTGCGGGGTCGGACCCCACCGGGTCCGGCCCCTCTAACGCGGTGCGGGTTTGAATGGAGGAGACCATCATGCTGGTAGGCGTTCCAAAAGAAATCAAGAACCAGGAGTCCCGCGTTGGCCTTACCCCGGCCAGCGTGAAGGAACTCGTACTGCGCGGCCATCAAGTCCTTGTACAAAAGGACGCGGGCGCCGCCATCGGCTTGAGCGACGCGATGTATGAAGGCGCCGGCGCCGAAATCGTCGACGACGCGGCGGAGATCTTCGCGCGCGCCGGCATGATCGTCAAGGTCAAGGAGCCGCAGCCGAACGAATGCGCGATGCTGCGCCAGGACCAGATCCTCTACACCTATCTGCACCTGGCCCCGGACGCGGATCAAACCAGGGCGCTGGTCGAATCGGGCGCCGTCTGCATCGCCTACGAAACCATCACCGGCGACAACGGCGGCTTGCCGCTGCTGGCGCCGATGAGCGAGGTGGCGGGGCGCATGTCCATCCAGGCCGGCGCCGCGCACCTGGAAAAATCGAAGGGCGGCATGGGCCTGCTGCTGGGCGGCGTGCCCGGCGTGGCGCCCGGCCATGTCGCCGTCATCGGCGCCGGCGTGGTCGGCACCAACGCCTTGCAGATGGCGGTCGGCATCGGCGCGCGCGTGACGATCCTCGACAAGAACATCGACCGCCTGCGCCAGCTCGATCTGGTGTTCGGCAACCGTATCTCGACGATGTTCTCCAGCGCCCATTCGATCGAACAGGCGGTGCTCGACGCCGACCTGGTCATCGGCGGCGTGCTGGTGCCGGGAGCGGCCGCGCCCAAGCTGGTTAC
>JBDSKP010000781.1:0-3863 GCA_039916925.1 Duganella sp. | reverse complement strand
CGGCGGTGCCAGTGCAGCACGAAGGGCACCGGTGCCAGATCGAGCACGGGCGGCGGCGGCAGCACCGCCAGCGCGCCGGCCAGGCCGCTGGCGCGCACCACGCCCTCCATCAGCGTGGCCAGCAGGTCGCCGCCGGCGACGATGGCCGGCGCCGCGTACATCTGCGGCAGCGCGACGGCGATGTCGCGCTTGCGTCCCAATTGCGCCAGCCGCGCGTCCACATGGCCGACGCCGTCGCCCTCCGGCGACACCAACAGGTGCTGCCGCGCCAGGAACGCGTCGAGCGACATGGTTTTCTTTTTCGCCAGCGGATGGTCCTTGCGCGCCACGCAGACGAAGCGCTCCTCGAACAGCGGCAGGGTGGGGATGCGCGGCGTGGCGCCGCCCGGAACGCCGATGGCGGCGTCGACCTCGCCGGCGTCGAGCAGCGCCAGCGCGTCCTCGCGCGCGGTGAAGGCGCGCACCCGCAGCGTCACGCCCGGCGCCACCAGCGCCAGCCGCTTGAGCAGCGGCGGCAACACGACGAAGGCCGGATGATCGGACAGTCCCAGCGTCAGGCGCAGCGTCGATGCGGGCGGGTCGAACGCCTGCGTGAAGTCCAGCGTGCGCTGGATGGCGGCCAGCGCCTCGCCCAGCGGCGCGGCCAGTTCCAGCGCGCGCGGCGTCGGTTGCAGGCCGGCGGCGCTGCGCACGAACAGCTCGTCCTTCAGCAGCAGGCGCAGGCGCGCCAGCGCGGCGCTCATGGCCGGCTGCGTGCGGCCGACGCGCACGCCGGCGCGCGTTACGTTACGCTCGCAGATCAGGGCGTCGAAGGCGACGAGAAGGTTGAGGTCGATGCCATGTAAATCCATGGCGTGGATGATACCGCATATCCATTATCGATTGGAGTTGTGCGCTTGGCGTTGCTACAGTGGTCGGGTCACCAACCGAAACGAAAGCACATCATGACCATGCAGGACAACGGCCTGACCCGGGCCCAGCAGCAAGCCATCGACAACCTTTACGGCGCCTTCAACGGCCACGATCCGGACCTGCTCGAGCACGCGCTGGCGGCGGACTGGGAGGATATCCCGCTCGGACCCGGCCAGCAGCCCGGCCTGGCGGGCATGAAGCCGGTGATCGGCCTGTTCACCACCGCCTTCCCGGACGTGAGGATCACGATCGTCGACATCTTCGGCCGCGACGGCCGCGCCGCAGTGCGCGCGCGCATCACCGGCACGCACCTGGGCGAGTTCCTCGGCATCGCGCCGACCGGCAAGCCGGTCGCCATCGCCATCCACGAGTTCCACCACCTGTCCGCAGACCGCATCACCCGCACTTGGCACCTGGAAGACTGGTTCGGCATGCTCAATCAGGTGGGGGCGTGGCCGCCCAAGGCGGTCTGACCACTTCCATTTGTGGTCTGATAGGTAAACGTTTAATTAATGCTTGACGTAATGATCGGCCTTGCCTAGCCTTCATATCGGAGAGTCAATTTACCGATATAAATAGAAAGGTTGATAATGAAGCAATTGCCCCGCCGATTGGCCCTGTTGGTGGCCGCCGTCCTCGTCACCGGCGCCGTCCAGGCCGAAGGCCCGTACCGCAACAGCGACAACAAAAGCGTCAACGACGCCGGCGAAGGCACGTATCCGGTGCCCTACAAAAAGCCGACCGAGGCCGAGATCGTCGGCGCGCTCGACCGCGTGCGCGGCTACATCGACAGCATCACGCCGACCCGCGTCGTCGACAAGGCCAGCGGCAAGCCGATCACCGACCTCGGCAAGCCGGTGGCCGGCGCCGTGTTCGCGCCGTCGCCGGCCGATTTCGGCTTGATGGTGTACGAGATGGGGGTGATCCACGCCGGCCTGCTGAAGGCGACCGAGGTCACCGGCGACAAGCGCTACAGCGACGTCACGCGCCGCCACCTGCGGTTTTTCAAGGAGACGCAGCCGTATTTCCGCGCGCAGGAGGCCCAGTTCAAGCTGGGCCGCGCCAACAGCTTCACCCGTTTCCTCGAGCCGCGCTCGCTCGACGACAGCGGCTCGATGTGCGCCGCGCTGGTGCGCGCCCGCTTCGCCAAGGTCGGCCCGGACCTCAAGGACATGATCGACACCTGCAGCGGCTATGTGCAAAAGAAGCAGTACCGGCTTGACGACGGCACCTTCGCGCGCCAGCGTCCGCAGGCCTCGTCGCTGTGGGCCGACGATATGTACATGGGCATCCCGGCGCTGGCCGAGATGGGCCACCTGACCGGCGAGCGCGCCTGGTTCGACGACGCCGCCTCGAACGTGCTGACGATGGCCCAGCACCTGTACAACGAGCGCAACGGCCTGTTCACGCACGGCTGGAACGCCAACAACCCGGACGCGCCGCGTTTCTACTGGGCGCGCGCCAACGGCTGGGCGGTGCTGTCGATGAGCGACCTGCTCGACGTGCTGCCGAAGGACCATCCGGCCTATCCGAAGGTGCTGGCGCAGTTGCGCGCCAGCCTGCGCGGCATCGCCGAGCTGCAGTCGGGCACCGGCCTGTGGCACCAGATGCTCGACCGTAACGATTCCTATCTGGAAACGTCGGCCAGCGCGATCTTCGTCTACGTCTACGCGCACGCGATCAACGAGGGCTGGATCAGCCCGACGACCTACGGCTCGATCGCCCAGGCCGGTTGGATAGGCCTGGGCACGCGCATCAACGCCAAGGGACAAGTGGAGGGAACCTGCGTCGGCACCACGTTCGCCAGCGACCAAGTGTATTACTACAACCGCCCCGTCAGCGTCGACGCGATGCACGGCTACGGTCCGGTGCTGCTGGCCGGCGCCGAGATGCTGAAACTGCTGAAGAATCCAGCGATCGACATCCAATACAAGCTGCGCACCTACCACTACATGCCGCGCGAGAACGGGTCGAAGATCAGCGAGCACTGATCCGTCCACCGTCGCCGCCGATGGCCCCGGCCCGGGCCATCGGTCCGCTTGCCCGCGGTGCGGCGGTTGGCGCCGGTCCAATAAACACAAGGTTCGCATCAAATAGCCACACTTCCACGGGCCTGTCGTTGCCGGCCGTTCACATTCGATTCACTGCTGGACGAGGTGCCATGTTCGGACTAAAGTGATTCTGCTCAACATCACTATCACCTGTTCAATATCTTTGGCACCGCCCCGGTGTCCGCCGTTGCACGCACGGCAATAAAGCAAGCCCGTTCGCATTTCACGCCTCAAAAACAAGGAGCAACGAGATGAAATGGTTTTCCAACTTAAAAATGTCCAGCAAATTGATCCTGTCGTTTGCGGCGGTGCTGACGTTGACCGCGGTGGTCGCGATCTTTGCCATCGTGCAGTTAGCCAGGGTCAACCAGACCTCCACCGACATGGAAATCAACTGGATGCCGAGCGTGCGCGCGACCTCGGACATGAACACCAACACGTCCGACTTCCGCATCGCCGCACTCCAGCACATCCTGTCCGCCGACGCCGCTGAAATGACCCGCTACGAGCAGGAGATGGCGAAGATCATGGAGCAGTTCGAGAAAAACCGCACCGAATACGTCCCGCTGATCAGCTCGCCCGAAGAAAAGAAGATGTACGAGGCGTTCGCGAAAAACTGGGACGAGTATCTGGTCGAGCATAAAAAAGTGCTGGCGCTGTCGCGCGCGAACGCCAACGACGAGGCCAAAAAACTGGTGCGCGGCAATTCGCAAGTGCAATTCGACGAGGCCAGCAATGATTTGTTAAAGCTGGTCAATCTCAACGTCGCCGGCGGCAAGCAGGCCAGCGCGGACCCCCCGGTGTCAGAATACCTGTCGCGTGACCGTGGTGAACTAAGAATGCATCAGCGTGGCCCTTGAAGTGGATTTGTTTGGTTTGCGGTTCTTTCATTTTGAATAT
>JBDSKP010000780.1:0-4618 GCA_039916925.1 Duganella sp. | reverse complement strand
CCTCCCCACCCTCCTCGCCCGCCGCGCCCGCCGCGCCCGACGCCGCCGACACCGCGCCGCTGCCGCCGCCGTCGAGCGCGGCCCAGCATTTGTACGCCTCGGCCAAGAACGACATCCTGCAGGTGCGCTCGCTGCTTAAAAGCGGGCGCACGCAGTCGTCGGTCGGCTCGGGATTCTTGATCGGCACCAGCAATCTGGTCGTCACCAATTACCACGTGGTGTCGCAGTTCGCGCTCGATCCGGACACCTACGTCGGCGAATGGGTCGACACCAGCGGCCAGCGCGGCAATGTCGAACTGCTGGCGGTCGACGTGCTGCACGACCTGGCGGTGCTGCGCGTCAACCGCAACGGCACCGGCTTCTTCAAAATGCCGGACCAGCTGGCGCGCCTGACGCAGGGCCAGTACCTGTATTCGATGGGCAATCCGCTCGACCTCGGCTTCGCCATTTCCGAGGGCGCCTACAACGGCGTCATCGCGCGCAGCTTCTACGACCAGTTGATGTTCACCGGCCCGATCAACTCCGGCATGAGCGGCGGCCCCAGCGTGACGGTCGACGGCTCGGTGGCCGGCGTCAACGTTTCCAAGCGCCTCGATGGCGAATTGGTCAGTTTCCTGGTGCCGGCCCGCTTCGCCAAGGACCTGCTGCGCAAGGTCGAGCAGCAAGCCAAGGCGCCGGCCGACTTCACGTCGGTGGTGGCCGGCCAGTTGCTGAGCCACCAGCGCGCGATGGTCGATCAATTGCTGTCCAGCCCGCTGAGTCTCAAACCGATGGGACCGTACATGGTGCCGGTGCGCGAGTCCGAACAGATGCGTTGCTGGGGCCGCTCCAACGTCAAGGCCGACAAGCCCTTCACCGTCGACGACGCCAGTTGCGCGATGGAGTCGGCGATCTTCGTCAGCGGCTCGCTGCAAACGGGGCAGCTCAGCATCCGCCACCAGTTCCTGCGCGGCACCGGCCTCGACAAGGTGCGTTTCGCGCAACTGGCCAGCGCCTCGTTCAAGAACGAACACTTCGGCAGCAACAAGGACACCCGCTTGACCGGCCCCAACTGCACCGAATCGTTCATCAACAATAAAAACGTGCCGCTGCGCGCCGTGCTGTGCGTGCGCGCCTACCGCAAGTTCGCCGGGCTGTATGACTTCGCGCTGCTGACTGCCAGCACCGACCAAGGGTTGATGAGCCTGCAAAGCCGGCTCGACGCGCGCGGCGTGTCATACGACAACGGCATGCGCCTGTCGCGCGTGTTCCTCGAATCGCTGTCGCTGGCGCCGGTGCCGGCCACCGCGCCCGCGCCGGCCCGCGTTCCCGCCAAAAAGCCGACGGCCGCACCGGCCGACAAAAAAAGCACGGCCGCCATCAAGCCGGCCACGGGAGGCGCGCAATGAAAGCCCCCTACTTCGTCGAAATCCTCGCCCGCAACGGCGACGTCCTGCACCGCCACAAAGCGGAAACCCTGCCGATCCGGCTCGGACGCAGCTACGACAACGACATCATCCTCGACGACGCCCACAGCGCCGCCGCGCACGCCATCGTCGACATCGACGAACAGGAAAAGCTGGTGCTGCGCGACCTCGGCAGCAAGAACGGCACTTACGCGCGGGGCAAGCGCCAGACCGAGGTGGTACTGGGCGGCGACACGGTGGTGCGGCTCGGCCACACACGCCTGCGCATCCGCGCCGCCGACTTCCCGGTGCCTGCCGAAATCGCCGACACCACGATACACAGCTGGGAGGGCGCGGTCCCGGCCACGATCGGCCTGGTGCTGATCGCCTTCTTCAGCTGCGCGGAAGCGTGGCTGTCGGATGTCGAGCCGTTCGCGCTGATCCGTTATCTGCTGGTGCTCGCGTCCAGCCTGGCGGCGGGACTGTTGTGGAGCGGCGTGTGGGCGCTGGCCAACCGGCTGTTCGGCAGCCACGCGCGCATGGGCCGGCACCTGTTTATATTAGGCGGCGGACTGGCGCTGGTCGGGCTGTGGCGCGCCGGCAGCAGCGTGATGGCATACGCGTGGTCGGCCGAGGGGCTCACGCGCTACGGCAATCTGGTGACGCTGGCGATCGTCTGCGGCATGTTGTTCTTCCACCTGACCACGATCAAGCCGCACCACCCGAGGCGCTTCGCCATCACGGCCACGGTCATGATGTTGGCCGGCGCCGGCTTGATGCTGATGACCAATCTGCAGGGTTCGGGGCGCGCGGCGGATGAGTTGTACATGTCGGTGCTGCTGCCGCCGGAGGTCAAGCGCAGCGCCGACCGCAGCGTCGACCAGTTCATGGCCAGCGCGGCCAAGCTCAAGGCCGACACCGACGCGGCCCGCTCGCGCGGCGTCAAGGACGGCGCCGACGAGGCGGATGATGATGATGATGACAGCGGCGAGTGACAGTAGCGCGTGAATGCCACGGTTCCACGTAGGGCGGATTAGGCGGAACGCCGTAATCCGCCATCGATGAGCCGCCGGCGGCGCACGCATTGGCGGATTACGCTGCGCTAATCCGCCCTACGTGCATCCGTGGTATCGCGTTGGCCCGTAGTCACCATCGGCGTTCACGGCCAGCCGCGCAAGACCTGATCAACCACCCCCTGCAACTGCTCGCGCGTGGCCCCGGCCGCGGCCTGCACCGCCATGCCGTTCGACACCGTCATCACATAGCGCGCCATCTGCCCCGAACAGCTATCGGCCGGCAAATCGCCGTCCACCTTCGCCCGCTCGAAGCGCTCGCGCAGCTTTTCCTGGCTGGCCGCGCGCCGCGCGATCAAGGAATTGCGTATCGGCAGCGCGTCGTCGCTGCACGCCAGCGCGCCGTTGATCACCAAACAGCCATGCGGCTTGTCGGTCTCGGTCTGCGCGTCGACATTGCCGCGCAAAAAATGCTCGACCACGGCGCGCGCTGTCGGCTCCTTCAACGCGGCGTTGAACAACGGATCGTGCGTCGCGCCATACCGGTCCAGCGCCATGCGGAACAAGTTTTCCTTGTTGCCGAACACGGCGTACAAACTGGGCCGGTTCATGCCCATCGCCTCGGTCAACTCCGGCAGCGAGCTACCTTCGTAACCCTTCTCCCAGAACACCTTCATGGCTTTGTCCAACGCGGTTTCAGCATCGAAAGTGCGCGGACGTCCCGTCTTGCGGGCCACTGCATTAGATTCTTTCATACCAATCGGTTAAAAATTATATTGACAATGTGATCTCCAGCGTTCATTATGAACCGATCAGTAAAAAACTCAAGCATTTTTACGGCTAACCAGGACTATTCCATGCAAACCACATCTTCCGCACAGGCCTTGCCGCCTGCAGGCGAGCCGTCGGCGTCGCCGGCCATCGCCACCGTCCCTACCCGCTCGGCTTGGCTGGCCGTGCTCTCCGTTGCCGTCGGCTCGTTCGCGCTGGTGACGACGGAATTCCTGCCGGTCGGCCTGTTGCCGTCGATCGCCGCCGAACTGAAGGTCACCGAAGGCCTGGCTGGCATGATGGTGACGATCCCCGGCCTGGTGGCCGCCTTCGCCGCCATCCTGGTCACCATCGGCGTCGGCAAGACCGACCGCCGCTACGTCATCTGGGGCCTGACCGCCACGCTGATCGTCTCCAATCTGATGGTGGCGCTGTCCGATTCGTTCACCGTGATCCTGTTCGGCCGCGCCTTGCTGGGCATAGGCGTGGGCGGTTTCTGGGCCATCGGCGGCGCGCTGGGCAACCGGCTGGTACCGCCCGAATATGCGACGCGGGCGACCTCGATCATCTTCGCCGGCATCTCGCTGGGCACGGTGGCCGGCGTGCCGGCGGGCGCGCTGATCGGCGAACTGGTGGGCTGGCGCGTGGCCTTCCACGCCGCCGGCGCGGTCGCCGTGCTGGTGCTGCTGACGCAAATGTGGCTGCTGCCACGCCTGCCGACGACGCAATCGCTAACGTTCGCGCAATTGCCGGAGCTGCTGCGCGTGAAGAAGGCGCGACTGGGCATGCTGGCCACGCTGCTGATCTTCATCGGCCAGTTCGCCGCCTATACCTACGTCACGCCCTTCCTCAGCCAGGTGGGTGGCTTGAACGCGACGACCATCAGCGCCCTGCTGCTGACGTATGGCGCGGCCGGTTTCGTCGGCAACCTGATCGGCGGCTGGACGGTGGCGCGCAGCGTGCGCATGTCGATGATCCTCACCGGCCTGGTGATGGGTTTGTCGGCGGCGGCGTTGCCGTTGATCGGCACCAGCCTGTGGGGCGCGACCGCGCTGATCGTGATCTGGGGCCTGGCCTTCGGCATGATGCCGATCTCGGTGCAGACCTGGATGTTCCGGGCGGCGCCGCACGCGATGGAAAGCGGCGGCGCGGTGTTCGTCGCCACCGCGCAGATCTCGCTGGCCAGCGGCGCGCTGGTGGGCGGCGTGGCGGTCGACCATCTGGGCGTGTCGAGCGCGATGGTGGTCGGCGGCGTGTTCGCCGTGGCGATGGCGGCGGTGATTGCCAAGTGGGGCGAGGACGACGGCAAACCGTCAACCAAGCTGCACGCCGTGCACTGATCGCCAGCCTGCGCGAACACGAGGAAACACGTAGGGCGGATTAGCGAAGCGTAATCCGCCGTGCATGCGCCGTCGGCGGCCCTAAATTCGACCGCGCTTGAACTCAGCC
>JBDSKP010000779.1:0-1873 GCA_039916925.1 Duganella sp. | reverse complement strand
CGCAAGCTGTTCGTCACCACTGCCCTGCCCTACGCAAACGCCGCTTTCCATATTGGCCACATGATGGAGTACATCCAGGCCGACATCTGGGTCCGGTTCCAGCGAATGCAGCGCGACGGCGATACTCCGCGCGTGGTGCACTTTGTCGGTGCCGACGACACCCACGGCACGCCGATCATGATCGCCGCCGAAAAGGAAGGCATCACGCCGCAGGCATTCGTGGCCAAGATCGCCGCCGGCCGCGCCCAGTATCTCGACGGCTTCCACATCGCCTTCGATAACTGGTACTCGACCGACTCGCCGGAAAACGTCGAGCTGTCGCAAGGTATCTACCGCAAGCTGCGCGACGCCGGCCTGATCCACACGAAAATCGTGCCGCGTTTCTACGACCCGGTCAAGGGCATGTTCCTGGCCGACCGCAACATCAAGGGCGAGTGCCCGGTGTGCCACGCCAAGGACCAGTACGGCGACAACTGCGAGGTGTGCGGCGCGGCCTACCAGCCGACCGAACTGATCAACCCGTTCTCGGTGTTCACCAACGCCACGCCCGTGCTCAAGGATTCGGAGCAGTACTTCTTCAAATTGTCCGATCCGCGCTGCTACCAGTTCCTCAAGGAATGGCTGAACACGCCGGGCCGCTTGCAGCCGGAGATGGTCAACAAGGTCAGCGAATGGCTCGGCGAGTCCGGCGAAAAGCTGGCCGACTGGGACATCTCGCGCGACGCGCCCTACTTCGGCATCCCGATCCCTGACGCGCCGGGCAAGTTCTTCTATGTCTGGCTGGACGCGCCGGTCGGCTACCTGGCCAGCCTGAAAAACTATTGCGAAAAGCAGGGCATCGACTTCAACGAATTGCTGAACGACCCGGCCACCGAACAGATCCACTTCATCGGCAAGGACATCGTCTCCTTCCACCTGCTGTTCTGGCCGGCGATGTTGAAGTTCGCCGGCCATCCGGTCATCGACAAGCTCAAGGTCAACGTGCACGGCCACCTGACCGTCAACAACGAGAAAATGTCGAAGTCGCGCGGCACCGGCATCTCGCCGCTGCGCTACCTGAACCTGGGCATGAACCCGGAATGGCTGCGCTACTACATCGCCTTCAAGCTCAACTCGAAGGTCGAGGACCTGGACTTCACCGGCGAGGACTTCGTCGCCCGCGTCAACAGCGACCTGATCGGCAAGTACGTCAACATCGCCAGCCGCTGCGCCGGCTTCATCGCCAAGAAATTCGACGGCAAGCTGGCGGCCTCGCTGTCGGAAGGCGCGCAGGGCTGGATCAAGCGCGCGCTGGTGACGGCCGAGGGCGTCGAGCGCCAGGCCAGCATCGCCGCCAATTTCGAGGCGCGCGAGTTCGGCAAGGCGTTGCGCGAAATCATGGAAATCGCCGACATCACCAACCAGTACGTCGACGAGAACAAGCCGTGGATTTTGGCCAAGGACGAAGCTAAGATCGCGGAATTGCACGACGTCTGCACCGCCGCGCTGATCCTGTTCCGCCAGCTGACCATCCTGCTGTCGCCGGTGCTGCCGGGCGTGGCCGCCAACGTCGCCAAGTTCCTCAACGACGAGCAACTGGTGTGGGCCGATACCGACGTCGCCAGCGGCGCCGTCTCGCAAGCCATGCTGGGCCGCACCATCGGCGCCTACAGCCACCTGATGACCCGCGTCGACGCCAAGATGATCGAAGAGTTGTTCGACGCGCCGGCCGCGGCCGCCCCTGCCGCCGTCGCAGCCGCCGCGCCCGCCACTGCCGGAAGCACCGCCACCGGCATCGAGGAATTGGCGCCGGAGATCAAGATCGACGACTTCGTCAAAATCGATCTGCGCATCGCCAAAATCGTCAACTGCGAACACGTCGACGGCTCCGACA
>JBDSKP010000778.1:0-10297 GCA_039916925.1 Duganella sp. | reverse complement strand
CGACTCGCTGCGCGGCACCGGCCAGTTGCCCAAGTTCGAAGCCGATCTGTTCTCGGTCAAGAAAGGCGGCGTCGAAGGCGAGGGCGAGACCTTCTATCTGATTCCGACGTCGGAAGTATCGCTGACCAACATCGTGCGCGACGAGATCATCGCCGCCGACACGCTACCGCTGAAAATGACGGCACACACGCCGTGCTTCCGTTCGGAGGCGGGCAGCTACGGCCGCGACACGCGCGGCATGATCCGCCAGCACCAGTTCGACAAGGTGGAAATGGTGCAGGTGGTGCATCCCGATACGTCCTACGATGCGCTGGAAGAGATGGTGGGCCATGCGGAAGCCATCCTCAAGGGCCTGGGCCTGCCGTACCGCGTGATGTCGCTGTGCACCGGTGACATGGGCTTCGGCGCCACCAAGACCTTCGATCTGGAAGTGTGGCTGCCGGCGCAGAACACCTACCGCGAGATTTCGTCGCTGTCGAACTGCGAGGCGTTCCAGGCGCGCCGCATGCAGGCGCGTTTCCGCAACGCCCAGGGCAAGCCGGAGCTGGTGCACACGCTCAACGGTTCGGGCCTGGCGGTGGGGCGCACCCTGGTCGCCGTGCTGGAAAATTACCAGCAGGCCGACGGCAGCGTCGAGATCCCGGAAGTGCTGCGTCCGTACATGGGCGGGCTGACGCATCTGAAAGCGTAAAAATAGTCCTTCCCTTTTCGCGTTGGGCTGCTATAATCTTGCCTTCTCGCAGCAGTGACGTGGGAAAAGGAGAGGTGGCAGAGTGGTCGAATGTACTTGACTCGAAATCAAGCGTACGTTAAATCGTACCGTGGGTTCGAATCCCACCCTCTCCGCCAGTATTTAAAAAAACCCGCCTCGGCGGGTTTTTTGTTTTGCGGAGCGCAGCTCGCGCGCTAATCGCTCGCACCACCCAGGGCGACACGATTGCGGCCTTCGTTCTTGGCGATATAGAGAGCGCGGTCCGCCATCTGGATCAGCCCGTCATACGCCATCGTCATGCCCTTGCCGAGCACCGCAACGCCCATGCTGATGGTGACGGGGATCGCCCCGAATTCGGTCGGTACCGGGACGGTGCACACATTTTTCCGGATCCGTTCGGCGATTTCAAGCGCGCTCGCGGTCTCGCAGCAGGGCAGGACAACGACCATCTCCTCGCCACCGTACCGGCCAAGGAAGTCGCAAGGCCGCAGCACCTGGCCGATGCGCCGCGCCACTTCGCGCAGGACCGCATCGCCCGCCGCGTGCCCGTACACGTCGTTGACCTGCTTGAAATGGTCTAGATCCGCGAAGGCCAGGGCCAGTCCGTCGTTGTGGCGCTGGTGCCGGGCGACAGCCTTGTCGAGGATGTCGATGATCGCCCCGCGATTGTAGATGCCGGTGAGGGCGTCATAGGTGGCCTTCAGCCGCAGCTGCTGCTCGAGCTCGCAAATGCGCTTGCCGGCGCGGACCCTCGCTTCGAGTTCCGCCGGATGGAAGGGCTTGCTTATGAAGTCGTCGGCGCCGGCGTTCATCGCCTCGACCGTGAATTCGGTTTCCGAGCGCGAGGTGAGAACGATGAGGTAGGTATAGCTGTCACTGCCGCTCCGGCGTATCGTGCGGCACAGGTCGATCCCGTCGATCCCGGGCATCATCCAGTCCAGGATGGCGAGCATGGGCGGATCGACCCCGAACAACACGTCGTGGGCGCGTTGCCCGTCCGGCACGGCGATCACTTCGAAGCCGATGTCTTCCAACACGTCCTGCAGATAGAGGAGCGACATCGGGTCGTCATCGGCAATCAGTATTTTCATTGTTGCTCTCCGAGAAACGTCATTAACTCGCGGCGCAGGGCGTCCGCAAGGCGGCGCACTTCGGCCAGCGCCGGCGCCATCGGGACAAATTGCGCCTGACGCCCCTGCATTTCGAGCACGCCGCAGGCATCGGCCAGGGTTTGCGCGCCGAGCGTGGCGGCGGCGCCGTTGAGACGGTGCGCGGCGCGCTCGATGGCGGTGGCGTCCATGGCATCGACGCCCGCCTGTACGGCGTCGAGCACGCCAGGCAGATCGGCAATGAACATGTGGATCATCTTCCTCAGCAGGGCGGCCTTGCCCCGGCTTCGCGCCTGCGCCTGGCCGAGGTCGAAGTGGACGAAACGCGCGCCGGCCGGTTCGGACGGCCGCGCCGTATCGCTGGCCGGCGACGGCCTGTCAGCGGGTTCCAGATACCTCAGCAGCTCGTCCGAATCGATCGGTTTGGCGATATAGCCGTCCATTCCCGCCGCAAGGCACATCGCGCGGTCTTCCTGCATCACGCTGGCGGTGAGCGCGATGATCCGGATATGCCTGCCGGTCCCCTGTTCGCGCCGCCGGATCTCGCGCGTGGCTTCATAGCCGTCCATCTCGGGCATTTGTCCATCCATCAGAATCATGTCAAAGCTCATCCGCTCCCACAGCGCGATCGCCTCCTTGCCGTTGGCCGCCAGCGAAAAGGAGTGACCGCGCGCGCGCAGGATTTCCGCCACCACGGCCCGGTTGATCGGATGGTCCTCCGCGACCAGTACTTTCAGCGGTATCGACGGCGCGGTCCTATAAGTGATCACGTCTTCGCCATTGAGCACGATGATCGCGTCGTGGGCCAGGTCGCGCATGCCGGCCCGGCGCTGAAGCACCTGGGTTCGATCGCGCACGCGCCGTTTTGGTCATCGTCGGGGATGCGTTCGGGTTGGGGGACGAACAGGAAATAATGAAGAGCGACCAGGGGCCAGCATGCGATTGCTGCAACTAAACAACGCGTACCCATAGTCGGCGTCTCCTTGTCACAGCTGCCATGGCGGCGGCATGCACAGCATCGTGGCCGCTGGGAAGCGGAGCGGGCCACTAAGAAAGTAAATTTTTTTTAATAGTAACAGTATTGTGCGGTCCGGCGCGTGCCCGCCCAGCCATTAAAGACCATGGCGCAACATGCGGCGCACCGCGCCAGCCGGTCGTTGCTGAACGCTTCCCGGGTGATGTTGCGCAGCTATAATCTTTCCCCCTGGCTTGGTAGGGGTCGGGAGCGGCGCCCGGCTAGGCGTCGCCGGCCGCTTTCGCGCTTGCCGGCCCGGCGGCGCGCACGCGTACCGGCCGGCCCGTATATTCCACCGTGGCCGACGATGCCGGCGCTGCCTCCAGACCGCGACCCGACCGTGGTCCCACCACCACCAGCTTGAACTTGAGCTTGTTTTGCATGCCGGGATAGCGGCCCTGGCGTGCGCCGATGGTCAAGGTCCGGCTGGCCTGGTGCCAGTGCAGCGGGATGCGGGCATGTTCGCCGCGCTGATAGGCCCGGCCTTCGCCCGCATCGTCGTACAGCGTGTAGCTGCCATCGGCTCCCGGGTACACCCGTACCTCGATGGGCGCGTCGACCACCTCGTCCGCGTACTGTTTGACCGGCCCGAGCGGGAGCACGCTGCCGGCCCGCACGTGGACCGGTATGCGATCGATCGGGGCGTCGACCGTGATCGAGCGTCCTCCCGCGTGGGCTTCGCCGGTCCAGAAGTCGAACCAGGTTCCGGGCGGCAGATACACGTCCAGCTTCCTGGAGGCGCCGTCGAGCGGGGCGGAGCCGGCGCCGTAGTACATGGGCGACAGCACCGGGCTGACCAGGATGTCGCGGCCGAACAGCATCTGGCCCTTCAGGTCGTGGGTGCGCCGGTCTTGCGGATAGCCGAAGGCCACAGGACGGATCAGCGAGCCGCCGTCATGGTAGGCGTGGCCGGCTTCCGAGTACAGATAGGGCAGTAAACGGTAACGCAGGCGGATCGATGCCAGAATCGCGTCATGAAAGGGTGTGCCCGGTTCGCCAAAGTACCAGGGTTCGCGCGGCGTGTCCGTGCCGTGGCTGCGGAACATCGGCACGAAAGCGCCCAACTGCATCCAGCGCGTGTACAGCTCGCGGTAGCCCAGGTCGGCCGCGCCGTCCGGATAGTCGCCGGCCCTGTACCACGCCTCGCCCGGCTTGACGAAGAAACCGCCGACGTCGAAGCTGACGTTGGGCAGGCCCGATGCGCTCATGCCCTGTACCGCCGCCACCTGCTGGGCGAGGGTACGCCAGTTCGCCGAAATGTCGCCGGTCCAGACCACGGCCCCGGTGGCCTGGCTGCCGGCATATCCGGAACGGGTGAGGTTCACGATGCGCTTGTCCGGCGCGGCCTGGCCCACGAAGCGCGCCAGCGCCTGTGAGTTGGCCAGCGCGTACGCGTTCAGCCACTGCGGATCGATGACCTTTGCCAGGCCATCGATGTTGATCCGGTCGGCGTTGGCGGGGCGCTTGGCGGCGTTTATCCAGTCGGCCACCTCGGGCTCCGTCGAGTCGGTCCACCAGGCATCGATGCCGTGGCGCCCGAGGTGTTGCCACACCTGGTTGAAGTAGAAATCGGCCGCCTCGGGCCGGAAGAAGTCCACATAGGCGCTGCCGCTGCTGAGCATGCCGCGCGTTTTCATTTCCTGGCCGGCCGCGTCGAGCTGGCTCGGATTCGGCCAGATCGAGATCATGACCTTGGCGTTCATGTCGTGCACGGACGAGGTCATGCCGCGAATGTCCGGATAGCGCTGCGGGTCCGGGATCACGCTACCCCAGTGGTCGGGGGACCAGTATTGCCAGTCCTGCACGATCAGATCCAGGGGCATCTTGCGCTCCCTGAACTGGCGCACGGTGTCCACCAGTTCCTGCTGGGTGGCATAGCGCTCCCTGGACTGGATGTACCCGTACGCCCAGCGGGGCAGCATGCTGGCCGCGCCGGTCAGCTGGCGGTAGCCGGCGATCGCGCCGTCGGCGGTCGGCCCCAGCACAAAGTAGTAGTCGAGCTCATCGACAACGTCGCTGCCGACCGACATGCCGTCCGGGCCGTCGGCGAAGGTCATCGCGCTATAGCTGTCGAATAGCAAGCCATAGCCGCGCGTGGAGACGACGAAGGGGACGGGGACGCGCAAGTTGTGCTGGTAAAGCCGTTTGAATTTGCCGCGCAGGTTCAGGTCCGAGGTTTCGTCGAAGCCCAGGCCGTACAGGGCTTCGTCGTCGGCAAGCCGGAACCGCGCCGTCGCCGACCAGGCCTCGCGGTCTTTCATCCGCCGGTACGCCCCGATCTGCTGGCGCTCGCCGTCCACCGTCTGTATCGTGCGCACGGTGTCGGGGTCGGGCAGCGACTTGATCACGTCGGTGCGCGCAAAACCGCGCGGGGCGGCCGGGTCCTCACGCAGGAGCACCCGGCCTGCGCGGTCGCGCACGGTCAGCGCGCCGCTGGCGCGCTGCAGGCTGACCACAAGGGCGGACGAGCGCAGGGTCAGGGCGCTGGAATCCTGGTTCAGGGTGATGCGGCCGGGCTTGTTCACCAGCGGGATGCGCATCATGCTGGCGCTGGTCGACCACTGCGGGTTGGGCGTGGAGGTCACGCGCACGATGCGGTCGGTGACGAACAGCACCCGCAGTCGGCTGCCGTTGACGGTGGCTTCGACCCCGTCCGGCCGCGCGTGTATTTGCCCGACATCCGCGTGGGCCGCCGGCGCGAACAGCGCGAAGGCGAGGGGCAGGGTGAGCAAGCTTGATTTCATTCCTGGTTCCTTGTGCTGGGAATTCGTACGGGTGTTTTGGTGTATCTTATATATCAAGTACATTTACTGGGTGCAGAATAAACGCAAACGCGGATTCTGTACATCAAACATGTCTTTTTTCCAAGTTCGCGTAGCATAAGGGCGGAAAAGGAGGAAACATGGAGCATGTTGATATTCGGTACTGGGGCCTGGTAAGCGCAAGGGTAGCCGCCTGCGCGTTACTGCTGGTGGGGACCGCCTGGCCCGCCATGGCGCAGCGGGCGCCGCAAACGGCGCCGGCGCAGGCCGCCCACGCGGCCACGCCGCACGAGATGTTCGGCCCCTTGTTCGAGGCGGTGCAGGCGGCGCGTATTTATCCCGACGCCAAAACCTTCGCCGACGCCGTCGCCAAGGAAGATCCGCAAACCATCCTCGCGCAATTCCACCGCGAACAGCCCAGGGACGGCGCCGCGCTGAAAGCCTTCGTCGAGCGCTATTTTTCGCTGCCCGCGCCGACCACCGTCACGCTGCGCCAGCACATCGCCTCGCTGTGGCCGGTGCTGACGCGTCCGCCTCTCGAGCCGCCCAAATGGTCGTCGGCCCTGGCGCTGCCGGCCAGCTATGTCGTCCCCGGCGGACGTTTCCGCGAGATCTATTATTGGGATTCCTACTTCACGATGCTGGGCCTGAAGGCTGATCATCGCGGCGATCTGGTCGATTCGATGATCGTCGATTTTAAAAGCCTGATCGAGCGCTACGGCTTCATTCCGAACGGCACCCGCAGCTATTATCTGAGCCGCTCGCAACCGCCGTTCTTCGCCGCGATGACCCAGCTCACGCCGCTCGGCGACCGCGCCGATGACGCCCAAGTGCTTGCCGCCCTCAAGACCGAACACGCGTTCTGGATGCGCGGCAGCGGGTGCTTGCCGAAGACCGGCGCCGGTGCCTGCGAGCGGGTGGCGCGCCTGGCCGACGGCACGCTGCTGAACCGCTACTGGGACGCCAAGGACACGCCGCGCGACGAAGCCCTGGGCGAAGACGCGGCCACCGCGCGCGAGGACCAGCGTCCCGCCCCCTTGGTCTACCGCGACCTGCGCGCGGCGGCCGAGAGCGGCTGGGACTTCTCGTCACGCTGGCTGGACGATCCCGCGCGCCTGGCGACGATCCACACCACCACCATCATTCCGGTCGACCTCAACAGCCTGATGTACCAGCTGGAAGGGGAGATCGAACGGCGCTGCAAGGCCGCCAGGGACGACGCCTGCACGGCCCAGTTCCGGCGCGCGAAGGAAGCGCGGGCGACCGCCGTGCACAAATATCTGTGGGTAGCCGCCGAACAGCGGTACGCCGACTTCGACCTGCGCAACAACGCGCCGACCAAGGTGCGCAGCGCCGCGACGCTCTATCCGTTGTGGGTGGGAATGGCGACGCAGGCGCGGGCCGACGCCGTCGCCGCCGCCACCAAAAACGAGCTGCTTGCGGAAGGCGGGCTGCGCACGACGCTGGTGCGCACCGGCCAGCAATGGGATACACCGAACGGCTGGGCGCCATTGCAATGGGTCGCGATCGACGGCCTGGCCCGCTACGGCCACAAGGAACTCGCGCACGAGATCGCGCGGCGCTGGGTCGGCACCGTGGCCAGGACCTGGGCCGAGACCGGCAAACTGCTGGAAAAATACGACGTCGAGGAACGCAAGAGCGGTGGCGGTGGCGAATATCCCACCCAGGACGGTTTCGGCTGGACCAACGGCGTGACCAGCGCCTTGCTGGAGCGGTATCCCGACTTGAACCAGTGATCGGTTCTATTTACCGTCGCCGCAGCATTTCTTGTACTTCTTGCCGCTGCCGCAAGGGCAGGGATCGTTGCGGCCGACCTTGACGGTCTTGACCGGCTCGGGATGCCAATGGGCGTTGATCTGGATGATCGACCGCGTGACCGCGCGCTCCCAGTCGTCGCCCTCGTGCCGCAACGGCGCCAGCCATTCCGGATGGGCCGCCCGCAGCGGCGCCCAGCCCTCGGCGTCAAGCGCCATGCCGGTCTCGAAGCCTTCGGTCCACGCCTGCGCGCTCCAGGCGCCGCCGCACTCGTAGATCGGCTCGAAGCTGCCCGGGTCCTGCGCCATCCATTTGCGCATGTACTCGAAGTGGCGCAGCACCAGCCCGGTCGCCGCGTCGGTGCCGACGCCGTCGCCGCCCCAGACCTTCGGCAGCCATGCCGCGTGCGCCACCGGACGCGGGCCGACCACCAGCGCGGTCAGCAAGCCTTCCAGCGCCGAGACGTCCATCGCCTGTTCGCCGATGTCGTGCAGCATGTCGTCAAGTTGGTCGTATTCTTCGTCGCTGAGGGGTGTGGTGAGCATGGTCTGAGGCGTTGGCTGGCGGAACCGACATTCTACCTGCTAGTGACGAATCTGAAACAGGCGAGCAATTTTATTGAATTCGCAATATGATGCGTGCCAACACTAACTAATTCTGCATTCCAAGGAGTAGAGATGAAATTACGCATCATGCTGGCCGCTACGGGCCTGACGATCGCCATCCTGGCCGGCACCGCTGCCGCCACCGCGGCCGCGCCCGACGCCGTACAAGTCAAGGCCGCCCATGACCTGTTGCTGTCGATGCAGGCGGAAAAGCTGCTGCGCATGACCGCCGGCATGAGCAAGTTCCCCAGCCCGGCCCAGCGCGAGATCACCATGGCCAAGGTGGAAAAGCTGACGCCGGAGATGGTCTACACCCGCCTGTCGCAGCCGGTGGCGCGCCTGGTCAGCACCGGGACGGCGCTGGAGATGACCCGCTATTACCAGTCCAGCTACGGCCAGAAGCTGCTCAAGGAAACCTACAACGGCGGGCCGCGCATGTACGCGGCCGACCCCACGCCGACCCCTGCCGAAAAGGCCGAGATGAAAAAGCCGGCCTTCGTCAAAGCCAACATGGAATTCAAGGCGGCCGAGCCGGCCATCCGCCACGAGGTGTTCGTGCTGCTGACCGAGATTAACAAGGGCAAATAAGTTTCGTTGCAAATTGAAAATTATTAAAAAATAAAGCATACTAAGTCCTTAACTTTTAAGGATGCGTCGATGCTGAAGAAATTAGCCCTTGTGCTGGCGCTGTCGCCGCTGGTCGCCCACGCGGTCGATCTGCCAACCTATCCTTTCATCCACGTCGGTGGCGAGGGATTCATCATGGCGGCGCCGGACATGGGCGAGATCGACTTCGACGTCAGCGCCTTTGACGCCGATCCGGCCGCCGCCGTGGCGGTGATCCAGGCCCGCGTCGAAGAGATCCGCGCGCTGCTGATCGAGCAGTCCGGCCCGCCGGAGGGCGACGGCGCGGCGGCCATCCAAGTGCAGGACATGCGCAAGGAGATGCGCAAATCCGCCAACCCGGACGCCGACGCGCCGCCCGACTACGATATCCGCAGCTCGGTGCATATCGTCGTGCGCGACCTGACCAAATGGCGTCCCATCATACGGGCGCTGCTGGAGAAGCCGAACATCGATCACATGTCGACCACGTTCGGCAAGAGCGACCGCCTCAAGGTCGAGCAGGAACTGACCGCCGCCGCCATCAAGGACGCGCTGCGCCGCGCCGAGGCCATGGCGGCCGGCTTCGGCAAGAAGGTGGGCGCGGTCACCGCCGTGTCGTCGGGCCAGTTGCGCAACCTGACCAAGGCCGTGGGCCTGATGCCGACCGATTACTACAACACGGAACGCCGCGCGCAGGCCCAGACCGCCGACAAGGATTTTCTGTCGGTGACGGTACTGCGCTGGACACAGACGGTCGACGTGATTTTCCGCATCAAATAACGGCGGCGTCTGCTTGCGACGGCCTGCGTGTGTTGCCGCACACAGCGCGACAATGCGGCGCTTGTGAATCCCGGCTTGTGCCCGATCTACATCTGGAACCCACTCAGGAGGACCGAGCCATGAACGCCATCCACGACGCCGTGCCGCAGCGCGCCCATTCGACACCCGACCCCGAGGTGCCGCCGCCGCAACCGGAAAAAGATCCACCGCCCGACAACATGCCGCTGCCGGACCAGGCGCCGATCGAGGAACCGACTCCCAAGGCGCCGCCGATCAAGACCCAAGCGGGGGAGTGAGCCGGATGGTGACCCGATAGGGCGGGGTCGTACCCGGTGGGGTACGACCCCCGTGTGCCGCCGTGCGGGTTAAGCCGAGGCCGCTTGCGGCGCCGGCAAAAGGCGCTAAGCGCCCGGCGGCTGCTTCGGCTTGCCGGGCTCGCCATCGCGCGGCAACGGCGGGATGCTTTTGATGGCCTCGTCGGTATCTTTTTGGCCGGGCGTGCGCTCGCCGCTGCCGATGTCGGCCTCGTCAAGCATGTGGCCGCCGTCCGCGGCATGTTCGTCGCGCTGGGTTTTGGTCGGTTGATTCATCGTGAACTCCGTTTATGACTGAAAATTCATGCTAGCAGTTTGCCGCGCCGACCGGCGCGCGTTGGACGCCGTGACGATCGTTGCTCGAGGGATATAAATTTATATGTTTGTGTTCAACGTCACACTGCTGTCATGAAACTGTTCCTATAATTTAGACATGTCATCGGTTTTCGTTCACGGAGAGCATCATGGGCAATTCCTTACACAACAAAATCTACCTCGGTCGTCGTCGTAGTGTCGCGTTGAGCGCGAAGCGTGTGCAAGCCGTGATTTGTATCGCGGCCTTCGCCAGCATCGGGCTGGTGTGGCTGGCGATCCGGGCGCTGTAAGCAGTCATTCGCC
>JBDSKP010000777.1:0-11928 GCA_039916925.1 Duganella sp. | reverse complement strand
TACATTTGACAATATTTATGCTAATCTGCGCGCTCTAATAACCAAGGAGGTAGTAATGAAAAAAGGCGAATTGATTGCAGAATTTGCGAAACGCACGGAGATGTCTGCTGCTGCCGCCAACGGTGCGGTGAACACTCTGATCGCGATCGTGACCGAGCGTCTGAAAAAAGGCGACACCGTCGGCATCACCGGCTTCGGCACCTTCTCCGTCGCAAAACGCGCTGCACGCAAAGGCCGCAACCCTGCCACCGGCGAAGCGATCAAGATCGCCGCGTCGAAAACCCCGAAATTCTCGGCTGGCGCGACCCTGAAGTCGGCTGTCAACCCGACCAAGAAGAAGTAAGCGCGGGCTGTGTTCGTGCCCGCGAGGGCACCGGAAACGGCGGCTCATGGCCAGGTCCCCGACCTGCCATGGCCGCCGTTCTGTTTTGGGGGATGCGCTTTTGAGGAAGCCCTCTAGCGGCTTTCGCGCCGGCCCCGGTTATGATGGCGGCCACCCACCCAGCCACCATACCAAGGAGATGAAATGAGCTTACAAGAGCAATTTGAACAAGCCCAGGCGGACTCGAAGAACCTGGCGGAACGTCCCGACAACATGACTTTGCTGAAGATCTACGCGCTGTTCAAGCAAGCGTCCGTGGGCGACGCCAGCGGCGAGCGTCCGGGTTTCACCGACATGGTCGGACGCGCCAAGTTCGACGCCTGGGACGCGCTCAAGGGCACCAGCCAGGACCAGGCCAAGCAGCGGTACATCGACCTGATCGAAGACCTGAAGTAAGCCCACCCCAACCCCGCACGCCGCCGGCGATACGCCGGCGTGGCCATTTAGGCCGGCGCGAACACCGCGCGCATCTTGTCGGCCACCTTGCCCTCGATCTGCGGCGAGAACGCGCTGAACAGGAATCCGAGGGCGATTTGCAGGCGCGCCCGGCTCGGCTCCAGCGTCAGCGTGCCGTCGACGCCGCTGCGCTCGAAACGCAGCACATCGCCGTCCCAGCGGCATTCCAGCTCGAATTGTTCGGCCAATTTGTCGGCCACCTGCTGCGCCGCCGCACGGGCCTGCTCCGGCGCAAGGTTGTGTTCCTGAACGATGTTAATGTCCGCCATGCGGCTTCCTCAATCAAATCACAAAGCCGACATGATGCCAGTTGGCCTGCCGCCGCGCCAGCCCGCGACGTCCACAACGCATTTGCTTATATGTATTGTATATAAGCGCAATTTGTGAGAAATAGCGAATTACCTTAAAATACAGTGCTTTGCTGAGGTTAGCCGGGCCATCCCACCGCCGCCGACGCCGCTGCACACCAACATTGATAGGACTGTTATGACCCACGTTGTCACCGAATCTTGCATCAGCTGCCGTTACACGGACTGCGTCGATGTTTGCCCGGTAGATTGTTTCCGCCAAGGCCCGAACTTCCTCGCCATCGATCCGGACGAGTGCATCGACTGCGCCGTGTGCGTGGCCGAGTGCCCGGTCAACGCCATTTTCGCCGAGGAAGACGTCCCCGGCGACCAGCAGCAGTTCATCAAAATCAACGTCGACCTCGCGCGCCACTGGCCCTCGATCACCAAGACCATCCCGCCGCTGCCGGAAGCCGACCAGTTCAAGGACGTCAAGGAAAAAATGCACCTGCTGGTACGCTAAGACGAGTTTGTCTGGCCGGGCAGCACCGGGCAGCGTCATTCGCGGGCGCCACTTTGAGCGCCGCACAGCCTCGTGTTCGCCCAACCACCACTGAAATCACAGGAATATACGTATGAATAGCACTGTCACTTCTCCAGGCGTCATCGAAGCCGATGCCGTCATCATCGGCGCCGGCCCGGTCGGCCTGTTCCAGGTCTTCGAACTGGGCCTGCTTGAAATCAAAGCCCACGTCATCGATTCGCTGGGCGCGGTGGGCGGACAGTGCGTGGAACTGTATCCGGACACGCCGATCTACGACATCCCGGCGGTGCCGTCGTGCACCGGCCAGGAACTGACCGACAACCTGCTCAAGCAGATCGAGCCGTTCGAGCCGACCTTCCACCTGGGCCAGGAAGTGACCAGGGTCGAGCGCCGCGACGACGGCCGTTTCGACGTCGAAACGAGCGCCGGCACCCGCTTCACCACCAAGACCATCTTCATCGCCGCCGGCGTCGGCTCGTTCCAGGCGCGCACGCTCAAGGTCGACGGCATCGAAGTGTTCGAGGGCTCGCAGCTGCACTACAAGGTCAAGGACCCGGCCATCTTCGAAGGCAAGAACCTGATCATCTGCGGCGGCGGCGACTCGGCGCTGGACTGGGCGCTCAATTTCGTCGGCAAGGCCGAATCGGTCGTTTTGCTGCACCGCCGCGAGGATTTCCGCGCCGCGCCGGCCTCGGTCGCCAAGATGAAAGCCTTGTGCGACGACTACGAAATGCAGCTCATCATCGGCCAGGCCACCGGTTTCGAGTCGAAAGACGGCAAGTTGAGCGAGCTCAAGGTGACCGGCGCCGACGGCGTCACCCGCCGCGTGCCGCTGGACATGCTGCTGGTGTTCTTCGGCCTGTCGCCGAAGCTGGGTCCGATCGCCGAATGGGGCCTGGACATCGAGCGCCGCCAGTTGAAGGTGCAAAACACCGAGAAATTCGAGACCAACGTGCCGGGCATCTTCGCCGTGGGCGACATCAACACCTACCCGGGCAAGAAGAAGCTGATCTTGTCGGGCTTCCACGAGGCCGCGCTGGCCGCGTTCGGCGCCGCGCCATATATCTTCCCGGACAAGAAGATTCACATGCAATACACCACGACGTCGCCGAAACTGCACAAGGTGCTCGGCGTGGAGACCCCGGTCTTCGACTAAGCCGATCAATGCCGTGGAAACCACGGCGGGGTGGCGCGTAGGACGGTGTCCTACACAAAAGCAGCGGAAACGCTGCTTTTTTTATGGACTCGGCGGTACTATCATCGGACCAATGGCATAGTGTATGGCATGGGGCGCTTTCTCGGAGGTATCTAGAAATGCTTAGCGCCACACACAAATACTCTATAATTGGATTATGATGTGACGTATTGGTGCACCGCACCATGCTTTGACCGGGAAGATCTATGCTCTACCAACTGCACGAAATGCAACGCACGCTCCTTTCGCCCCTGATGCAATGGGCGGACGCGACGTCCAAGATCCTGACCAATCCGATCTCGCCGCTGGCGCACACGCCGTTTTCGCAACGGATCGCCGCCGGTTACGAGCTGATGTACCGACTGGGCAAGGACTACGAAAAGCCGGCCTTCGAGATCGACACCACCGTCATCAATGGCGAAACGATCGGCATCATCGAGCAAGTGGTCGTCAACAAAGCCTTCTGCCGGCTGATCCATTTCAAGAAGGACCTGGACGACCAGCGCGTCAAGGCGCTCGGCCAGCCGACCGTGCTGCTGGTGGCGCCCCTGTCGGGCCACCACTCGACCCTGCTGCGCGACACCGTGCGCGGGCTGCTGGTCGACCACGACGTCTACATCACCGACTGGACCGACGCGCGCATGGTGCCGCTGTCGGAGGGGCCGTTCCACCTGGACGACTACATCTATTATGTGCAGGACTTCATCCGCCTGCTGGGACCGGACCTGCACGTGATCTCCGTGTGCCAGCCGACGGTGCCGGTGCTGGCGGCCATCGCGCTGATGGCCACCGAGCACGATCCCAAGCTGCCGAAGACGATGACGATGATGGGCGGCCCGATCGACCCGCGGCGTTCGCCGACGGCGGTCAACAACCTGGCCACCGAAAAGAAATTCTCGTGGTTCGAGAACACCGTCATCTACGCGGTGCCGCCGAACTATCCGGGCTTCGGGCGCAAGGTCTATCCGGGCTTCCTGCAGCATGCCGGCTTCGTCGCGATGAATCCGGGACGGCACGCGCAAAGCCACCGCGAGTTCTACATGCACCTGGTCGAAGGCGACGACGAGCCGGCGGAAAGCCACCGCAAGTTCTACGACGAGTACAACGCGGTGCTGGACATGCCGGCCGAATACTATCTGGACACGATCAAGACGGTGTTCCAGGACTTCTCGCTGCCGATGGGCACGTGGACGGTCGGCGGCAAGCTGGTTCGTCCGCAGGACATCACGACGGTCGCGCTGTTTACGGTCGAGGGCGAGCTGGACGACATTTCCGGCGCCGGCCAGACGCAGGCCGCGCACGACCTGTGCACCGGCATCCCGGCCGAGATGCAGCAGGACTACGTGGCGCCGGGCGCCGGCCACTATGGCATCTTCTCGGGCCGCCGCTGGCGCGAAATGATCTGCCCGAAGATCACCGAGTTCATCAAAAAACACGGTTGATCGGCCAGTCCCGACCAGATCCCTGCCCCGGCAGGGATTTTTTTTGCCCCAAGGCGAAATACATCATCTCGTGATATATTCTCGTTTTCCGCTTTTCGCCGATCCCATGCCATTCCGTTCCCCGCCCCCGCTCGCCAAGGACGATTTCGCCGCGCTGTCCGAGTTCCGCTACCAGATGCGGCGCTTCGAGCGCTTCTCCGAGGACGCCGTCCAGGCCCGGGGCATCACGCCGCTGCAATACTTGCTGTTGTTGCACATTAAGGGCTTCCCCGGCCGCGATTGGGCCACCGTCGGCGAGCTGGCCGAGCGCCTGCAGGCCAAGCCGCACGGCGTGGTGGCGCTGGTCTCGCGCTGCGAGGCGGCCGGCTTGGTCGCGCGCCAGGTCAGCGACGTCGACCGCCGCCGCGTCGAAGTCCACCTGCTGCCGCCCGGCGAGGCCATGCTGGCGCAGCTGGCCGAACTACACCGCGCCGAATTGCTCTCGCTCGACGGCGTCTTCACCATCCCCAAACTACTCCGCGACCACCATGAATAACGACCTCTACGACAGCCGCCGCGACTTCGACGGCAGCGCCAGGCTGCTGATGATCGGCGCGCTGGCCGCCGTCGTCGGCGCGCTCAGCACACTGACCGCCGACCTGCTGCTGCACGCGATCCGCTTCTTCACCAACCTGTTCTTCTTCCAGACGCTGTCGACCGCGTTCGTCTCGCCGGCCGCCAACACCCTCGGCGCCTGGGTGATCGCGGTGCCGGTCGTCGGCGGCCTGGTCATCGGCCTGATCGCGCGCTACGGCGCCGAACAAATCCGCGGCCACGGCATTCCCGAGGCGATCGAGGCCATCCTGTTCAAGAACAGCACGATGTCGCCCAAGGTGGCCCTGCTCAAGCCGCTCGCCTCCGGCGTCGCCATCGGCAGCGGCGGCCCGTTCGGCGCCGAGGGTCCGATCATCATGACCGGCGGCGCGGTCGGCTCGCTGCTGGCCCAGCATTTCCACGTGAGCGGCGCCGAGCGCAAGACCTTGCTGGTGGCCGGCGCCGTGGCCGGCATGACGGCGGTGTTCGGCACGCCGATCGCCGCGCTGCTGCTGGCCGTCGAGCTGCTGCTGTTCGAGCTGCGTCCGCGCAGCCTGGCGCCGGTCGCCGTCGCCTGCGCCGTGGCCGGCTTCATGCGCCCGCTGCTGATCGAGAGCGGCCCGCTGTTCCCGCTGCACACGGCGGCGCTGCCGCCGTCGGCGCTGATCTCGTGCCTGATCGGCGGCGTGCTGTGCGGCGCGCTGGCGTGGCTGCTGTCGAGCGCGCTGTACCGCGTCGAGGACGGCTTCCACAAGCTGCCGCTGCACTGGATGTGGTGGCCGGCGCTGGGCGGCCTGGCCGTCGGTATCGGCGGCTACCTGCAGCCGCGCGCGCTCGGCGTCGGCTACGACGTCATCGCCGATCTGCTCAACAACCACCTGGCCGCCGGCGTCATCGCCAGCCTGTTGATCGTCAAGGCGGTGATCTGGCTGCTGGCGCTCGGCTCCGGCACCTCCGGCGGCGTGCTGGCGCCGCTGCTGATGCTCGGCGCCGGCCTCGGCGCGCTGGTCGGCCCCTACCTGCCCGGCGGCGAACCGGCCGTCTGGCCGCTGGTGTTCATGGCCGCCACGCTGGGCGGCATGATGCGCGCGCCGGTGATGGCGGTGGTGTTCGCCTTCGAGCTGACGCACGACGTCAACGCCCTGCTGCCGGTGCTGGCCACGGCCACCGTGGCCTACGGCTTCACGGTGATCACCATGCACCGTTCGATCCTGACCGAGAAGATCACCCGCCGCGGCCACCACATCTACCGCGAGTATGGCGTCGATCCGATGGAGCGCCACAGCGTGGCCGAGGTGATGACGCCGGCCCCGGCCAGCATCGACGCGCGCCAGACGATCGCCGAGGTGCTCGAGACCCATTTCGGCGCGGCGCAGCGCCACCGCGCCTTCCCCGTCACGCGCGACGGCGCCCTGCTCGGCATGCTCGACCGCGCGGCCATCGCCAACGCCCGCGACGGCGCCGTCGTCGCCGGCGACCTGTTCGGCGTCAACCTGCCGATCTTCGCGCTGGCCGACGAGACCTGCCGCGCGCTGGCCACGCGGCTGGCCGTGCACCAGCTCGAACGGCTGCCGGTGGTCGACGACGCCGCCAGCCGCCGCCTGATCGGCATCGTCAGCCGCAGCGATCTGATCAAACCGGCGCTGAGCCTGCACGCGGAGGAGCTCACCCGGCAGACGGTGCGCCCGATCTGGTCGCCCAAACAGCGTCCGCGATAAGGTTTTTCGGCCCGGCCGGCGCGGATATCGGATAATGGCGCTTTATCGTTTCTTCGCCTGATCGCGCCATTGCTCGCCGTGCCCACCAACAAAACACTCGCCGACCGCATCGAAGACGTCCTGCCGCAAACGCAATGCACCAAATGCGGCTATGACGGCTGCCGTCCGTACGCCGAGGCGATCGCCGCCGGCGCGGCCGACATCAACCAGTGCCCGCCCGGCGGCGCCGAGGGCATCGTCCGCCTGTCGGCCGTCACCGGCCGCAAGGTCATCCCGCTCAATCCCGCCAACGGCCTGGAACGGCCGCGCGCGGTCGCCTACATCGACGAAACGCTGTGCATCGGCTGCACCTTGTGCATCCAGGCCTGCCCGGTGGACGCCATCGTCGGCGCCGCAAAACTGATGCACACCGTCGTACCAGAACTGTGCACCGGCTGCGACCTGTGCGTGCATCCGTGCCCGGTCGACTGCATTGTCATGTATCCGGTCACAGAAAACACCGGCTGGGCCGCGTGGAGCCAGCCCGCCGCCGACGCCGCGCGCGAGCGCCACGACTTCCGCGCCTTGCGCCTCCAACGCGAGAAGGAGGAGAACGACGCGCGCCTGGCCGCCAAGGCCAGCGCCAAGATGGCGGCGGTCGAGGCGCTCGACCCGGCCACCGACGCCGACGCCGCCGAGAAGGAACGCAAGCGCGCCATCATCGCCGCCGCGATGGAGCGCGCGCGTTTAAAGAAAGAGGAAGCCGCCCGCGCGACCGCCGACGCCAAGCCAGCAGATGGAAACCCGCCTGAATGAATCCAGCCAAACGCCAAGAAATGTTCGAGCGCTTCCGCGCCGCCAATCCCAGTCCCAAGACCGAACTCGAATACACCACGCCATTTGAACTATTGATCGCCGTGCTGCTGTCGGCGCAGGCCACCGACGTCGGCGTCAACAAGGCCACGCGCAAGCTGTACCCGGTGGCGAACACGCCGGCGAAGATACTGGAGCTGGGCGAGGAGGAGTTGAAGGCCTACATTCAGACGATAGGGCTGTACAAAACCAAGGCCAAGAACGTCATCGCCACCTGCAAGATCCTGCTGGAACAGTACGGCGGCGGGGTGCCGCGCGACCGCGAATCGCTGGAGGCCCTGCCGGGCGTGGGCCGCAAGACCGCCAACGTGGTGATGAACACCGCGTTCGGCGAGCCGACGATGGCGGTCGACACGCATATCTTCCGCGTCTCCAACCGCACCGGCCTGGCGCCGGGCAAGAACGTCGATATCGTCGAGCAGAAGCTGTTGCGCTTCGTGCCAAAGGAGTTTTTACAGGATGCGCACCACTGGCTGATCCTGCACGGCCGCTACACCTGCAAGGCGCGCAAGCCCGAGTGCTGGAACTGCATCCAGCAGGACCTATGCGACTACCGCCAGAAAACCCCGCTGCCTGACGGCCTGTAACGGCCATACACATGCGGCGTCGCGCCGAACATGCCGGTGCTTGACCATTATGCGACACATGTCACATAAGGTGACTCACGTCGCACAGCCAGAAAGGGAAATCGCATGATCATTTCGCCCACGCTCCGAACCGTCCTGACGGGGGGCGCGCTGTCCGCATTGTTGGCTGCGTCCGCCTGCCACGCGGCCGACGCCAATGCCGCACTGCGCGCCATCGTCGACCACGCGGTCCGTCCGCTCATCGCCGAATACGACCTGCCCGGCGTGGCGGTCGCCGTCACGGTCGACGACATGGCCAGCTTCTTCAACTACGGACTGGCGTCGCGCGAGCACGCCACGCCGGTCAGTGAAAACACGCTGTTCGAACTCGGCTCGATCAGCAAAACCTTCACCGCCACCCTGGCGTCGTACGCCCAGGTCACCGGCAAGCTGTCGCTCGACGACCATCCCGGCAAATACCTGCCCGAGCTGAACGGCAGCGCCATCGACAAGGCCAATGCATGCGCCGCCGACGGCTCAACGACGGCCGATTACCGCGTTCCGCCTAATCCGCCCCACGTGTCTCCCGCGTCCGTCACGCCCGCATGCCGCCGGCGCGCGTGACACCAGCACCAGGGCCGGACGGCCTGTGATCAGAACTGGAAGTAGATGAAGGGGTTGAAGCCGCCCTCGACCACCGCCAGGCAGGACACCACATACAGCACCAGGCTGTAGGCGCCGACCAGCTTCGGCCGACGGAAGCTCATGTTGCGCAAACGCAGGAACAGGCGGTCACCGAGCAGGCAGATCAGCGTCGACAGCGCCAGCAGGAAAATCACCTTCGGATCGGCCAGCATCACGTTGGCGTGCGTCCACAGCGGCACGGACGGCTCGCGGCCGAACATCACGCGCAGCAGCTTGCCGCTCTGCGCCATGCTGTCGGCGCGGAACGGCACCCACAACACGGTGGCGAACAGGAACACCGGCAGGCTGCCGAGGCGCCACTTCGCGCTGTCGAGCACACCGGCGCGCTCGAACGCGATCAGCACGCCGTGGCCGATGCCCCACACCAGGAAGGTGTAGGCGGCGCCATGCCACAGCGCGCACAGGCCGAACACGATGAACAGGTTGCGGTAGGTGCTGAAGGCCGAGCCGCGGTTGCCGCCCGCCGGGATGTACACGTAGTCGCGGAAAAACCGCGACAGCGTCATGTGCCAGCGCTGCCAGAACTCGGTGACGCTACGGGCCGCGTAAGGACGGTTGAAGTTGCGCGGGAAGCGGAAGCCCATCATCCGCGCCATGCCGATGGCCATGTCGGTGTAGCCGGAAAAATCGAAATAGATCTGGAACGAGTAACAGAACGCCGCCAGCCACGCCGAGTAGGTCGTCAGCGCGAAATCGGGCCGGTGCGTGATGTCGACCACGGCGCCCAGCGGATCGGCGATCAGCAGTTTCTTCGCCAGGCCGATGATGAACAGGTTGAGTCCCCAGAACACGTCGCTGCCGACCAGTTCGCGCCGCTTGATGTCGAGCTGCTCCTTGACCTCGGCGAAGCGGCCTCGTGCCGGCGCAACTTGCCGATGGCACCGGCCAACAGGTAGTTGACCACCAACAGCACCAGCGCGACGATGGTCAGCGCGCCCGCCCCCAGCAGGTAGAAGCCCAGGCTGGCCAACAGGATGAAGCCGTTGCGCCAGGTCTTGGGCAGCAAAAAATACAGCGCGTAAAAACAGGGGAAGAACAGGAACAGAAATCCCGGTGACGAAAATACCATGACGCTCCAGTGATAGGGATTATTGGGACAGACCCGCCCAGTGCCACGATTCGTGGTCGAGCACCTGGATGATCAAATATTTGCAACGTCCCTTGGTCAGCTCCGGCAGCCGCCGCAGCGGCACGCCGCGATCGAGCTTGACGAACCGCTCGAAGTGCTCGGGCAGGCCGGCGCGCACCATGCCGTCGCTGAAGCTGTTGCCGAACATGCAGGTGGGCGGCAACAGCCTGCTTCCGGTCACGGTGTCGGTGATGAATTCATAGCCGCTTGTCTTGGCATCCATGACGGTGACGCGGTGCACGTCCTGCCAGGTCTTGGTCAGTTGCGGCGACGGTTCCGACTCCACCGCGTCGAGCCGGGCGGCGAAACGCGCTTCGGAACCGGAAAACGGCTCCACGTGCGATTCCATCCGGTGCCGCCAGCCGGCGTCCGAGTTCTCCATGCGGGCGATGCGATTGGTGGCGTCGGCGGCCACCTGCATCGCCGACAGGTCGGTCCAGTGGAAATCCTTGTGATAGAAAATCTGGAACTTGTCCTGCGATTGCTCGAGGATGCGGTAGACGTCGACCGCATTGAAGTCCGGCATGTCCTGGAAGCGCCGGTACAGCTTCATGAAATTCGATTCCATCTTCAGACGCGGCAGGAAAAACACGCTGCGCAGCCCCAGATGATCGGAAAAGCCTTTTTCGAACTGGCGCTAGTTCTAGTCGAAGTCGTACTAGCGGCCTTTCCAGCTGGTCGGCCACGGCGCCAGCGGGCGCATTTCCATCAGCGGCGAATAGCGCGACGCCAATTTGGGGAAGGCCCGCTCCAGACCCGCGGCAACCGCGGCCTGCCAGACCGCGGCGGCACACTGGCGGTGGCCCGCGGGAATGGAAGCGAACTCATATGAAATACTTTTTTGATCGGTGTTTGCCGGACAGCGGCGCCATGATTGCCGAAAAACAATAGGCAATCAATTCGCCTGGTCTGGCGCGCATCACACGAGGACCAGGTTATCCCGGTGGATCAGCTCGCGCCCCTCGACGAAGCCGAGGATCGCCTCGATCTCGCTCGACGGCTTGCGCATGATGCGGCGCGTCTCGGCGCTGGTGTAATTGGACAATCCGCGCGCCACCGGCAAACCGCTCTCGTTGACGCAGGTGATCACCGCGCCGCGCCCGAACTCGCCCTTGACCTCGACCACGCCGATCGGCAGCAGCGACTTGCCCTCGCCGGTCAGCTTCTGCACCGCGCCGGCGTCGAGCACCACCCGCCCCGCCGTGTGCAGATGGTCGGCCATCCACTGCTTGCGCGCCGTCAGGTGCCCGGTCTGCGCCGCCAGCTCGGTGCCGATCGCCTCGCCGCCGGCCAGACGCTCCAGCACATTGTCCTCGCGCCCATAGGCGATCACCGTGTGCGCGCCCGACTTGGCGGCGCGCTTGGCGGCCAGGATCTTGGTCAGCATGCCGCCCCGACCCAGGCTGCTGCCGGCGCCGCCGGCCATCGCCTCGAGCGCCAGGTCGCCCGCGCGGCCCTGCTGGATCAGCACCGCCGCCGGGTCCTTGCGCGGATCGGCGCTGTACAAGCCCTTTTGGTCGGTCAGGATGACCAGCGCGTCGGCCTCGATCAGGTTGGCCACCAGCGCGCCCAGCGTGTCGTTGTCGCCGAATTTGATCTCGTCGGTGACGACGGTGTCGTTCTCGTTGATGATCGGGACCACGCCCAGGCGCAGCAGAGTGGTCAGCGTCGAGCGGGCGTTCAGATAGCGTTCGCGGTCGGCCAGGTCGGCGTGCGTGAGCAGCACCTGCGCGGTGCGCAGCTGGTGCGCGCGGAAGCTGGTCTCGTAGATCTGCGCGAGCCCCATCTGGCCGACGGCGGCGCAGGCCTGCAATTCGTGGATGTCGGTGGGGCGCTGCTCGAAGCCCAGGCGCAGCATGCCCTCGGCGATCGCGCCGGAGCTGACCAGCACCACCTCCTTGCCCATGGCCCGCAGGCCGGCGATCTGCGCGGCCCAGCGCGCGATGGCGGCGTGATCGAGGCCGCGGCCGTCGTTGGTGACCAGGGACGAGCCAACCTTGATGATGATGCGTGTAGCTTTTTGTATGACGGAATTCATGGGTGCGGCAGTCTCTTAACAGTCCTATTGTGCGGACGCGG
>JBDSKP010000776.1:0-6980 GCA_039916925.1 Duganella sp. | reverse complement strand
GGGCCTGTCGCTGGCCTATGGCATCGTGCAAAAACACAGCGGCAGTATCGACGTCGATACCGCGCCTGGCGAGGGCACGCGCTTCCGCGTGCGCCTGCCGATCAGCCAGGCGGCCGCCACCGAGGATCCCACCCCATGAATCAAGCGCTTTCCCCGTCGACGTCGTCGCTCCCGCCCAACGCCCCGGCGGGTCCCGGCCCAACCCCGGCCACCGTGCTGTGCGTCGACGATGAACCGAACATCCTGTCGTCGCTGCGGCGCCTGTTCCGCGCCAACGGCTACCGCGTGCTCACCGCCGAGGGCGGCGCGCTGGGGCTCGAGGTGCTCGAGAAGGAGGCGGTCGACCTGGTCATCTCCGACATGCGCATGCCGGAGATGGACGGCGCGCGCTTCCTGGCCAAGGTGCGCGAGCGCTGGCCCGACACGCTGCGCATCCTGCTGACCGGCTACTCCGACATCCAGTCGATCCAGGACGCCATCAACTGCGGCGAGATCTACCGCTACATCACCAAGCCGTGGGAAGACAGCGACATGCTGTTGCTGGTGCGTCACGCGCTCGAGCGGCGCCAGCTCGAACTCGACAAGCAACGCCTCGAGGCGCTGGCGCTGCGCCAGAACGAGGAGCTCAAGCTGCTCAACCAGAGCCTCGAGGCCAAGGTCGAGGCGCGCACCAGATTGCTCAAGGTCGAGCACGAGGCCACGGTGGCGGCCAACAACAAGCTCAAGACCAATTTCGTCACCACCATCAAGATTTTCTCGACGATGATCGAGCTGCGCGCGCACAACCAGCCGGGCCACTCGCGCCAGGTGGCCGATCTGGCGCGCCAGCTGGCGGGCAGGCTCGAGCTCGACGCCAAGGAAAGCCAGGACGTGTTCATCGCCGCGCTGCTGCACGACATCGGCAAGATCGGTTTCAGCGACGACATGCTGTCGACGCCGCTGACGATGCTGACCGGCGACGCGCTGGGCCTGTTCCGCAAGCATCCGATCCGCGCCGCCGAACTGTTGATGCCGCTCGAGGAATTGCGCGGCAGCGCCACCATCCTGCGCGCCCAGCTCGAACGCTTCGACGGCAACGGCTTCCCCGACGGCCTGGCCGGGCTGGCGATCCCGCTCGGCGCGCGCATCCTGTCGCTGGCGGTCGACTACTACAACCTGCAGCAGGGCGGCATGGTGCAGCGCCACCTGCGCGCCGACGAGGCCAAGTCGCTGATCCTCGACGCCAGCGGCAAGCGCTACGATCCGAACGTGGTGGCGGCGTTCCGCCACATCATGGACGGCGGCGCCGGCCTCGGTCCCGGCCCGGCCGGGGTCGAGGTGTTGTCGGGCGAACTGTTGCCCGGCATGGTGCTGGCGCGCGACCTGGTCAGCCGCGACGGCCTGATGCTGCTGACGGCCGACCACACGCTCGACGCCCGCATGATCCAGCAGGTGCAGGACTTCGAAAGCAAGAGCGGCGGGCGGCTGTCGATCTGGGTGCGCAACCCCAAGGCCGAGTAACAACACCAATGTCGATTTTCGTGGGGCGGATGAGGCGCAACGCCGTAATCCGCCATTGTATGCGCCGCCGAAACGCACGCAATGGCGGATTACGCCGCGCTAGTCCGCCCTACGTTTTCGCGTCCAGCCCCTGCGGCGGTTGCACCGGCAGGTGCACCGTGAAGCGCGTGCCCTGGCCGACCACCGAGGCGACGTCGATGCGCCCGCCGTGGCGGTTGACGATGCCGTAGGACAGCGACAATCCGAGCCCCGTGCCGCTGCCGACCGGCTTGGTGGTGAAGAACGGCTCGAAGATGCGCTTGAGGTTGGCCGGCTCGATGCCGACGCCGTTGTCGCCGATCTCGACCCACACCCAGCCGTCCGGCCCGCTGCCTTCGGTGCCGGTGCGGATCGTGATGACGCCCTGCTCGCGCAACGCGTGGGCGGCGTTGACGAGCAGGTTCATGAACACCTGGTTGAGCTGCGAGGCCAGACAGGTGACCTGCGGCAGCACGCCGTACGCCTTCTCGACCCGGGCCTTGTACTTGATCTCGTTGCTGACGATGGTCAGCGTGCTGTCGAGGCCATGGTGCAGATCGGCCACCTGCCATTCGGTCTCGCCCACGTGGGAGAAATCCTTGAGCGCCTGGACGATGTCCTTGACCCGCTTGAGCCCGTCCATCGACTCGCGCACCAGGTCGGTCACGTCCTCCCGGAGGAATTCCAGGTCGGCTTGGCTGCGCAGCGCGGCCAGCTGGGCCGCCAGGTTCGGATGGGCCGACGCCGCCTTTTCATAGTTGTCGATCACGCCGAGCAAGGTGCCGACATAGTTCTTCAGCGAGCTCATATTGGAGTTGACGAAGCCGACGGGATTGTTGATCTCGTGGGCGATGCCGGCGGCGAGCTGGCCGATCGAGGCCATCTTCTCCGATTGCAGCAGTTGCTCGTGGGCGCTGCGCAGTTCGCCGATCAGCTGCTGCTGCTCGATGCCGCGCGCCTGCAGCGCCTCCTCCATCAGCTTGCGCTGGGTGATGTCGGTGAGCGAGCCGATCACCTCCAGCGGGGCGCCATTGTCGTCGCGGATCAGGCGCAGCGAATCGTGCATCCACAGGTAGCTGCCGTCGTGGATGCGGAACCGGTACTCGTAGGCGCGCTGGCCCTCGGTGAACACCAGCGCCAGGCTCGAGAAGATGTTGGGGGCGTCGTCCGGGTGGATGTGGTCGAACCAGAAATTGGGGTCGGCCACCATCTGCTCGGGCCGGTAGCCCAGCACGTTGAAGGCGTTGTTGCTGACGAAGGTCATCTTGAAGTCACCGCTGGGCACGGTGCAATAGATGATGGCCGGGGTATTGTCGACCAGGTACTGCAGCCGCACGATGGGCGACGTCGCCTCGGCCGGCGCGGCGCGCGGCGCGGCGGCGTCGGAAGAGAATAATTCGATCTCGTCAAATTGCATGGTGAAAGCCTCGCAGACGTCGCGCACGGAAACTAATTATGCCTCAAGCGTGATCCCGTAGGGCGGATTAGCGTAGCGTAATCGGCCATTGCGTGCGCCGTGACGACGCATGCGGTGGCCGATTACGGCGTGCCGCCTCATCCGCCCCACGCGTCCCCACGAACCGCCACGGTCAATGCGACCAGGTCGGACTCCACGCGTACGGCGGATCGGCCGGCGGCGGCGGCGGCGGTGGCGGCGGCAGCCACGCGCGCGGATCGACGCGGTAATATTTGAGGAACTCGGCGAACAGCTCGCCGTGGTGCTCGGCCATCTGATACGGTTTTTCAAAGAAGGTTTCGGTGGCGACGGCGAAGAACTCGGCCGGATTGGTGGCGCCGTAATGGTCCATCACGCTGTGCTGGCGGTACATGGCGCTGTGCCGCAGGTTCTGGAAATTGCGCGACAACACCTCGGCCCAGTCGCGGTAGCTGTCCGGACTGCCAAGATACGGCGCGCCGTTGGCGCGGCCCGACTCGCTGTCGAGCTGGTGCGCGAACTCGTGCAGCACGATGTTGTGGCCGTCGGTCCAGTCGTCGGCGCCGCGCCGCACGTCGTCCCACGACAGCACCACGCGGCCGTCGTCCCACGATTCGCCCAGCATGCTTTGATGGCCCGGCGTGACGACGCCCCCGGGACCGACCTCGGCGCGGCGCGCCACGAACTCGCTCGGATACACCAGGATCGTGTGCAACGCCGGATAGACTTTGGTCGGACGGTTGAGCAGCAGCAGGCAGGCCTGGCCGGCGATGATGACCGCCATCTCGTCGGTCACCGCCAGGCCCTCGCAGCCGACGAATTTTTTCTGATGCAAAAATTGCACGACCAGCCGCCGCAACTGCTGGCGCAGCTCGGGCGTCATGCGGCGGTAGACGGGGATATTGCGCTGCAGGACCGCCTCCGCCTCGGCCGGCAACGGCCTGGCCAGCACCCGGCGCAGGCGCCAGCGGGGCACATAAAAAGGCAGCGCTATCGCCAGCGCCGTCAGGCCGATCCAGATCAAAGCTTCCATGTGCCGCGTCCGTGTTATATCCAGTGCTGGCTAAGTGGGGCGGCTTGTCTGCTTTTCAATATGCAAATAGCCGGGCATGCCCGGCTATCGATGATACAGCTAGCGCTGGTCGAGCGCCTAGTCGGCCGCTTTTTGCTCCGAAGGGGCCGAGCCGAACAGCGCCGCCACCAGCGGATCGCGCATGACCGGGCCGCGGTTGACGCGGATCGCGTAATGCGTGTCGTCGGCCAGGATGTGGAAGTGGCGGCCGCTGCCGGCCATCGCCTGTTCGCGGATGCCGGGACGCTCCTTGCGCGGCGGCGCGCCTTCGCGCTTCGGCTGGACGATCGCGGCCAGGAAGGCGGCGACGCGCTCCGGGTCGGGGGTCAACTGGTAGACGGCCTTGCCCAGGTAGGTGGCGGTGCCCTCGACGTAGCGGGCCAGCTCGATGACGCCGGCTTCGCGCAGGTCGCGGATGTATTTGCGGGCGCCGGACGGCGAGAACTTGAGGAACCAGGCGATTTCGTCGGCCAGCATCTCGTGCATGGACAGCTCGCCGATCAGTTTTTGCATGTTTTCGATGCGACGCAAGGTCGCGGAGGTCGAACGCACACGCTCGATCGACGCCATCGACAACGCCGGTTTGCGGTCCAGAGGGGCCGGGGCCGGACGCTCCACCAGCATCAGCTTGGTGGTCGCCTGCATTTCCGGCGAGGCTTTCATCTCGTTCTGAACCTGATGTTGAGGTTGTCTAACTGCATGCATTTGATCACTCCTTATAACAATTTGCCGAGATTAGTGGCAGCAAGAGGGTGGCCCAACGGTTTGAAACGCCACAGTCCCTGCATCTGACTCAAGAATGCCGTTTCGCGGCGCACCAGTCTGTGCGGCAACGAACATTAGTGATATAACTGCCGCCGGGCGGGGAAATTCCCCTCCTTTAATGGTCGGACCGGCCGAAGCAAGGGGAAGTTTCATTGTTTGTGGTGGATTTGATACAGCGCAAGCATTTGTGCGGTAGCGAACCGACCACGGCAAGAAAGTTACCTACTCTTCGGTCCAACAGCGGTAAACACTGCACTGCTGCTGATGAGCAACAACACCATATTTCTTTCTCGGGAGCCTACTTGTGAATAAAACTAAGAATATCGTCCTGGCCGTCGCAGCCCTCTGCGCGTCCTTTTCCGCCGCCGCGCAAGACGCGGTCATCAACCCATCGTGGTATGTCCAGCCTAGCGTCAACGGCTTCAAGCCGGACGACGACGCTTTCGGCGTCGACAAGCGCGGCTACGGCGCCGGCTTGAAATTCGGCAAGGCCCTCAATCCGAGCTGGGACGTGCAGCTGGGCGGCACCTACGCCCGCTCCAAGGAAAACGGCGAGCGTTATCAGCAGCAGACGCTCGGCGTCGACGGTCTCTATATGTTCTCCCGTAAATCGTTCCGCCCGTTCATCCTGGTCGGCGCCGGCATCGAGCGCGACAAGTCGAACCTGAACACCCTGGGCCAGATCTCCAAGAATTCGCCGTTCGTCAGCGCCGGCCTGGGCTTCCAGGCCGACCTGAACGAGCGCACCAGCTTCCAGGCCGACATCCGCGACGTGCACGGTTTCCTGCGCGGCGATGCCTTCCCGCCTAGCAAATCGGACAACGTCTACGTCACGCTCGGCCTGAACTTCGCCTTCGCCGCGCCACCGCGCCCTGCCCCGCCGGCACCGCCGCCTGCGCCGGAAGCCGTGCAGCCGCCGCCACCACCGGCACCGGTCGCCCCGCCGCCGCCACCGCCCGCGCGCTTTGAAAAAGTGACGATGTCGTCGACCGAACTGTTCTCCTTCGACAGCGCCAAGCTGAACCCGAACCAGCCCAAGCTGGACGAGATCGCCTCCGTGCTGAACGCCAACCCGACCGTCGACAATGTCGTCATCACCGGTTACGCCGACCGTCTGGGCAGCGACAAGTACAACCAGAAGCTGTCGGAGAAGCGTGCCAACTCGGTCAAGGACTACCTGGTCGGCAAAGGCATCGCCGCCAACCGCCTGGT
Source organism: Duganella sp. (assembly GCA_039916925.1). GTDB lineage: Bacteria > Pseudomonadota > Gammaproteobacteria > Burkholderiales > Burkholderiaceae_D > Rugamonas. The sequence goes on along the minus strand of JBDSKP010000776.1, from coordinate 978 downwards.
CGCCGAAGGCAAGGGCGAAGCCAATCCTGTTGTGACCTGCAACAACAAGAAGCGCGCCGACCTGATCAAGTGCCTGGAACCTAACCGTCGCGTCGAAGTCGAACAGATCACGATCGAACGCCGCGTGCAATAATCATTGAATTGAGCCCCGCGACTTGCGTCGCGGGGCTTTTTTTTTAGCTGGAGCTGTTTGATAGCGATGAATAAAAACATAGGCTCGGTGCTCAAATGCACCGTCTCCGAATGGTTCGACCACCGCGCCAGCAGCATGGGCGCGGCTTTGGCGTTCTACACGCTGTTTTCTCTGGCGCCCATCCTGGTGCTGGTGCTGGCCATCGCCGGTTGGTTCTACGGCCCGCAGGCGGCCCAGGGCGAGCTGTTCGCGCAGTTGCGCGGCCTGGTCGGCAGCCAGGGCGCCGAGGCGATCCAGCTGGTGCTGGCCGGCGCCCGCAGCAAGGAAGAAGGCCGGTTGGCCACGATGATCGCCGGCGCCCTGCTGCTGTTCGGCGCCACCACGGTGTTCGCCGAGCTCAAGGCGAGCCTGGACGCGATCTGGCAAGTGCCGCCGCTCAAGACCGGCACGGTCTGGGATGTCGCGCGCACCCGCCTGCTGTCGTTCGGCATGGTGCTGGTGCTGGCGTTCCTGTTGATGGTGTCGCTGGTGGTCAGCGCGATGCTGACGCTGCTGGAAAAATACTGGCATAGCGTCTGGATCAACGCCGGCGACCTGCTGACCGGCATCAACTACGCGATCAGCTTCATCGTCATCGCCGCGCTGTTCGGCGTGATCTTCAAGATGCTACCGCGGGTCAAGCTGTCGTGGCACGACGTGACCATCGGCGCGCTCGGCACGGCGGCCCTGTTCGCGTTGGGAAAATACGCGATTGGCGCGTACATCGGCAACAGCGGCGTGGCCAGCAGCTACGGCGCGGCCGGCTCGGTGATCGCGCTGCTGCTGTGGGTGTATTACTCGGCGCA
>JBDSKP010000775.1:0-4513 GCA_039916925.1 Duganella sp. | reverse complement strand
CGTTCCGCCTAATCCGCCCTACGTGGTTCCTCGAGACTCCTGTTATTTGCAGCTATGCGTTTGCGCGCTAGGGAAGTCGGCGCGGATCTTTTCGAGTTTGGCCTGCAGCTCCGCGTCCACGTCGCGGAACTGGAACGCCAGCAGCTTGCTGCCGCTCATGCGCGGCGTGACGCGCGCGCTGCGCACACCCTGTTTGACCAGCGCCGCCAGCTGGTTCTGCGCCGCGCTCTCGCTTTTGAACACGCCCAGCGAAATCGCCCAGCGCATCGGCGTGTTGTCCGACATGATGAAGTAGTTGGTCACGCCCAGCCCGCGCAGCTCGGCGGCCTTCTTGTCCGCCGCCTCCTTGCTGCCCAGCGGCGGGATGTGCACGATGTAGCTCGATATCTCGGTGCCAGGCAAATTGCGGCGCGACTGGCGGTCGCCCAGCTCCAGCGCGGCCAGCCGCGCCTCGAACCGGCGCGCGTCGGCGATGACGAAGCTGCCGATCTCCACGCACGCCAGCGGCTGCGGCGCGGCCTTGCCGTCGGCCGGCGCGCTGGCCGCGTCGGCCCCCGCTGCCACCGGCGCGTGGCCGGCCTGTTCCGCCGAGATGATCGTCAACTGGTTGGCGTTGAGCTGGTTCACAAGGCGCGCCGGCTCGCGCTCGTTGCCGCTGAAATGACCGAGATAGCCCCGTCCATACGCGAACAGCGCGGCGTTGACGGCCAACAGCGACCAGAAAATGAACTTCAGCACAGGCTTCCTTGTTGGCTCAGTGGTCTGCCCCGGCGCCGGCGGCGGCGTGCAGGCCTATCAACACGATATTCTCGACGATGCGGTGTGGCACCTGGAGCATCGGCGCGATGTACGGCGCCGCGCCGCCGGAGATGATGCATTCGACCGCCTGATGCCGCGCGAACGCGTGCTCGATGGCGCCGCCCTGCGCGGCCAGGCAGCCGCTCAAAATGGCGTCGTCGGTGTTGTCGGCGAATCCGTCAGGCAGCTTACCGTCTTGCGCAATTTGCGGCAACTGCGCCGTGTTGCGCGCCAGCGAACTGGCCATCAGGCCCAGGCCGGGCAGGATCATCCCGCCCAGGAACACGCCGTCGGCGGTGATGGCGTCGATGGTGGTGGCGGTGCCGCAGTTGGCGACGATGATGGCGCGGCCCGGCGCCAGCGTGTGGCCGGCGATGGCGGCGGCGAAGCGGTCGCACCCCAGTTGACCCGGATTGCGGTAGCCGTTGGTCAGCCCCGCCAGCGCCGGCCGCGATTCGAACCAGTCGATCGCGCTGGCCAGCGGCAGCGCGGGGAAGCTCCGTTGCAGCACGTATTCGAGGTGGACGCGCAGCGCGTTGCCGGCCACGTTGGCGATCAGGATGCGCTCGACGGCGCGCGCGCCGGCGGCCTCGCTCCAGATTAGCTCCAGCTGCGTCAGGTCGGCGTGGACCACGGCGCCGTGCGCCAGCCATGCGCCGGGTGGCGCGTCCGCTTCGGCCAGCGCCCATTTGACGCGGGTGTTGCCGGCGTCGATCAGTAAAATCATGATAGTCCGTTAGAAGGTGGAATCGTGGACGAGAGGCGCAGCGAGACGTCGCCGGACAGCACCTCGACCGGTCCGTGCGCGGTGTCGAGCATCAGGCGGCCGATGGCGTCGACGCCGGCGGCGCGGCCCTGCTGCAGCACCTGTCCGTGGTCCAGGATGACGACATCCCGCCCCTGCCAGGCGTGCAGCCGGTTCCAGCGCTCGGCGAACGGCGCGAAGCCGGTGTCGTCGAATTCGGCCAGCACGGCGGCCAGGCGGCTGAGCAGGGCCGCCATCAGGTCGTTGCGGTCCATTTTCGCCAGCCATGGCGCGGCGGCCACCGCGCGGCCGATCTGTTCTTCCAGCTCGTCGGGCATCAGCAGGTTGATGCCGACGCCGATGACGGCCCAGACGGCGTCGCCGCCGTCCCTGCGCGCGGTCTGGGTTTCGACCAGGATGCCGGCCAGTTTTTTACCGTCGCGCAGCAGGTCGTTGGGCCATTTGATCTGCACCGGCACGCCCAGCGCGGCGATGGTTTCGGCCAGCGCCACGCCGACCGCCATCGGCAGGCCGGTCATGCGGTGCAGCGGTCCCTTGAAGCGCCAGGCCAGCGAGAACATCAGCGCGGCGCCCGGCGCGGACAGCCAGCTGCGCCCTGCGCGGCCACGGCCGGCGGTCTGGTTGCCGGCGATGCGCAGCAGCGGGCCGTCGAGCGTGTCGACGCGGGTCAGCAGGTCGGCGTTGGTGGAGCCGGTTTCGGCGACCACCTCGATCGCCACGTGGGTGGCGCTGGTGGCGCAGCGGGCGAGGATGGCGTCGGCCGACAGCGGCGGCGACGTCGTGGTCATGGAACCATCGGTCATGGCGCGTCCTTGCGCGGTTTGTGCGGCGCCCTGGCGAAGGCGAAATCGTAGACCGCGTTCGGCAGCAGGCGCAGCATCTTGGCGACGACGCCCATCTGCCACGGGATCACGGCGTAGCTGCTGCCGGCGGCGATGGTGCGCGCGGCCTTGGCGGCGAATTTGTCCGCCGCCATCAGGAACGGCATCGGATACGGGTTCACCCTGGTCATCGGCGTGTCGATGTAGCCGGGGCACAGCGTGACGACCTTGATGCCGTGGGGTTTCAGTTCCAGCCGCAGCGACTCGCAATAGCTGATCACGGCGGCCTTGGAGGCGCTGTACGCCTCGGCGCCGGGCAGGCCGCGTATGCCGGCCACGCTGCCGATGCCGACCAGCCGCGCCGGCGTGGGTTGCGCCTTCATCGCCGCGATGAACGGGGCGAAGGTGGCGGCGGTGGCGACCACGTTGGTGGCGATGATGTCTTCGAACACCGCCAGATCCTCGGCGTACTCGGTCAGCGTGCCGACCGAGATGCCGGCGTTGGCGATCACCACGTCGATGCCGCCGGCGTGGGCGAGGAAGTCGCGCGCGGCGGCGGCGATGGCGGCGTGGTCGCGCACGTCGACGGTGTAGGTGCGGTGATCCGGGGCGCCGGACGAGGGGCGCGGCAGCGAGGTGGCCAGCCGCTCGAGCGCGTCGCCGCGCCGGGCCAGCAGGCCCAGGGTGGCGCCCTGCGCGGCGTATTCGGCGGCGAGCGCGGCGCCAAGGCCGCTGGAGGCGCCGGTGATGAAGACGCGCCGACCGCTCATGCGGCGGCCCGCAAGGGCGCCGAAGCCGGTGTCAACGCGTCGTTGGGGTACATGCTTACTTCTTTTCCGCTTTCGCCTTCGCGACCAGGAAGTCCATCACCTGCAGGCCCCCGGCGTGCAGCTGGGCTTCATTGGTGGCGGTTTTCGAGCCTTCGTCGGCCATCGTCGGCGAGGTCACGTATTTGCCGTCGATGGCGAACATCGGCCACGAATCGACGCCGTAGGTGTCCATCATCGCGGTGGCCTTGCGCACGCGCCCCTGCACGCCGAAGCCGCGATAGGTGTCGATGAATTTCTGGCGGTCGATACCCTGCTTGGCGATGAAGTCGAACGCCAGCTCGTCTCGGTTCATGCGGTTGCGGTTGACGTGCATCTCGGTGAAGATCTTGGTGTTGATCGCCTCGTTCATCAGGCCCATCGCTTCGAGCGTGAAGAACATTTTTTGCTGCGGCAGGTCGGTGCCGCTGCGCGAAATGTGCACGCGCTTGAAGACGATGTTGTCGCCCTGCTTCTTGACCCAGGCGGTCAGCGACGGGTCCAGCGCGTGGCAGTGCGGGCAGGCGTAGTCGAAGAACTCGATGACTTCCACTTTTTTTCCGGTGTCGACCGGCTGCGGCGTCGGCAGCGTTTTATATTCGACGCCGTTCTTCGGATCGGCCGGCGAGGCCGACGCGGAGATCGACGACAGGGCGACAGCGCTCAGTACCAGCGTGCTCAAAACGTATTTCAGAATTCGCATCATAACTCCTGGCTTGGTTCGATTACTTTTGATTGCGGACGACAGCAACGTCGACGCCATTATCAGACAATTTGCTACGGACCTTGTTCATCGCCTCGGCCTGATTGAACGGGCCGATGCGAACCCGGTGCAGCACACCGGTGTCGGTGGTGCGGTCCGACAGGTTGGCCTCGAAGCCGAGCAGTGCCAGCTTGGCGCGGGCGCTTTCGGCGTCGGCCACCTCGCGGAAGGCGCCGGCCTGCAGATAGTAGATGTATTTCTCGTCGGCGCCGTTGGCCGGGGCGGCGGCGGCCGCCGGCGCGGGCGCCGCCGTGTTGGCCGGCGCCTTGGCGACCGGCGTCGGCGTCACGTTCGATGCCGACGGCGGGGTTTTCGCCTTGTCGGCCGCGCCCTGGATGCGGTCGACCACCGCCTGCAGCGGATCGGCGGCAGGCGTCTTCGGTGCCGGCGCGGGCGCCGGTGCCGGGGTAGGGGCGGCCGGCGCCGCCGGGGCGTCGCGGCCGATGTCCTTGGCCGCCGCGCGCGCCGCCTCCTTGTTGCCGTACATCGGCTTGTTCGGATCGGCCGCCTGGCCCGCGGTCGTTTCCGTGCTCTTGTTGCTGCGCCCCTTGTCGGTGAA
>JBDSKP010000774.1:0-2326 GCA_039916925.1 Duganella sp. | reverse complement strand
AGTAAGCGGTCAGCCGTTCCACCTATGCAGCGTGCTTAGGTTTGGATAGAGTCTGGGAATGGCAACAGCGAGTCGATCTGACTGTTGGGGCACGTCGGGAGACGTTCCAATACATTGGCCAGCCAGCGCGCCGGATCAAGTCCGTTGAGCTTAGCAGTGGCGAACAGGCTCTGGATGGCGGCGGCACGATGGCCCGCCCGTTCCGAGCCCGTGAACAGCCAGTTCTTTTTGCCGATGGCGATGGGACGTATGGCGTTTTCGATAGGGTTGTTATCGATGGGCAGCGTGCCCGAACCGGCATAGCGTTCCAGCGCCGACCAGCGCTTGAGCGCATGATCGACGGCCTTGGCCGTGCCGCTGCCGGCGGCGACGGCGCGTTGGGTCGCTAGTAGCCAGGCGTGCAAGTCGGCCAGCGCCGGTACGGCCAAGCGCTGGCGCAGCGCCAAGCGTTGTGGCGGGTCGAGTCCGGCACCTTGCTGCTCGATCACGTACAGCGCCGCGATGCGGCGCAGCGCCTCGTCGGCGACGGGGCTGCCGCTGGCGGCGTGCACGTCGAAGAATTTGCGCCGGATATGGGCCAGGCAGGCCAGTTCGGTGGGGCCGTCGGCGAATAGCGCCTTGTAGCCCGCGTAATCGTCCACCATCAAATGGCCGCGCCAGCCGTGCAGGAAAGCGCGTGCATGGGCGCCGGCGCGGCTAGTCTGATAGTCGAATACGACGATGGGTGGACCATTCTCGTGTACCCCGGAGCGGTAGGCCCACAGGTAGGCGTGGCGCGTTTTTCCGCTGCCGGGATCGAGCTGGCGCACTGGCGTTTCGTCGGCGTGCAGGCAGGCATGTTGCCGCAGCAGTTCAGTGAGCCGGTCGGCTAGCGGCTGCAAGGCCACGCCGATGCGGCCGATCCACTCGGCCAGTGTCGAGCGCGCCAGTGGCACGCCCTGACGGGCAGCGATCTGCTCGATCCGGTACAGCGGCAGATGGTCGAGGTACTTGCTGGCCGCGATCCATGCCAGCAGGCCGGTGGCGGCCATGCCGCCATCAATGACAGCCGGTGGGATGGGCGCGGCGGTGACTGTCTCGCATGGACGGCACGCGTACTGCGGACGGATGTGGCGATGCACGAAGAAACGCGCCGGCTCCACGTCCAGTTGCTCGCTGACGTCCTCGCCGATTTTCACCAGGTCGGCGCCGCACTGGCCGCACTGGCACGATTCGGGCTCGTGACGGTGCTCGACGCGCGGCAGTTCAGGTGGCAGCGCCTGGCGACCGGCGCGTTTGCGTTGGCGCTTGGCCGGCGCTTGGCCTTCGAGCTCCTCCTCGATGGCGGCCAGGTCGGTATCGACCGTTTCCTCGAACAGCAGGCGTTGTTCGCCAACGAGCGCCTCGCTGGCCTTGCCGAAGCGCACTCGCCGGTAGTAAGCCAGTTCGTGGGTCAGCGCGGTGATCTTGAAATCCTTCTCTGCCAGCTTGGCCTGCTGCTGCGCGAACAGCGCCTGCACCTGCGCCAGCAGGGCTGGGTCGATGTCGGTGCGGGCAAGTTCATTGAGCAGGTCCATGGCGCAACAGTTTACCGGGCACGGCCGACGTTTACAAGCAAAACAGTTAACGTCGTCACAAGCGCCACTGGGCTGGCGCCGGTGCCGACAGGCGCTGCCAGTCCACGCCAGCGACCAGCCAGCGCCATTGCTCTGCGCTCATCTGCCAGCACGCATCGTCCGCCTGCGGCCAGACGAACTGGCCACGATGCAGACGGCGCAAGCACATCCACACGCCGGTGCCGTCCCAGCACACCAGCTTGAGGCGTGTGCGGCGGCGGTTGGCGAACACGTAGGCCGTGCCGTCGCACGGCGGGCGCCCCAGCGCCTGCTGCACGTGCAGCGATAGCCCGTCGATGCCGGTGCGCATGTCCACCGCCGCCGTCGCCAGCCAGATTGCATCGGCCGACAGCTCCATCACAGTGCACGCATCAGTTCGGCCAGCCAGCTTGCCGGCACGTCCCCCGGCAAGCTCAACGTCCAGCCGCGCTCGTTGCGCAGGCTGATCGCCGGGGATGGCGCCGCCGCTGGCGACACCCGCACCGGCAACAACTCTGGCACGGCCGGCGACCTGGTCAGTCGTCGCACCCAATAACCAACCTGTCGGATCGGATAGCCTTGATCGATGGCGTATGCACGCTGTGATAGCCCGCTGGCCCGCCACTGCGCTACACGTTCTTCCCACACTTTTTCCCGCTCCTTGTTTGACACCTTTCATCTCCTGTATTGATCGAGGCGATAGTTTGATGGTGCCGATTAGGAATTCATAGATGGGACGGCTGGACGCTTAC
>JBDSKP010000773.1:0-5375 GCA_039916925.1 Duganella sp. | reverse complement strand
CTTGCCGTCATGTTCCAGGAACGCTTGGTGATTGGTCGATATCTTCAGGAAGTCGATCAGCACGCCCCGATAATCAAACGGTCCCAGCGGCGACTTGCCGGTCGCGTAGACGATCTGCCCCGGCCAGCCGGTCGAGAACGAGAAATAATACACACCCTTGTGCTGATGCAGGAACGGCGCTTCGCCATACGCGGTCTTGGCCGGGAACCCGTCGACCACCAGGTTCTTGATGCCGCCCACCGTGCTCTTGAGGTCGGCGGAAAGCTCGACCACCTTCGGCACCCGCGTGCCGAAGTACAAGTAAATCCGCTTGTCCTTGTCGATGAACACCGCCGGATCGATCGGCTCGTCGCCGGCGTTGGCGTCGCGCGGCGTTTCGACCAAGGGCTTGCCGATCAAGTCGACGAACGGCCCCAACGGATTGTCGCCGACCGCCACGCCGATCTGCTTGCCACCAACCGGCGCGAAGAAATAGTATTTGCCGCCATGCTCGACCGCCTCCGGCGCCCAGGCCTTGGCGTCGGCGCTGGCCCACTTGAAGATACTGGCCGGCAAAATGGGGCCGTGATCCTTCCAGCCCTTCAAATCGGCCGACGTCAGCACGCGCCACGATGTCGAATCCCAATACTTGCCCGAGTTGTTTTGATCGTCGGTCGCATAGACCACGTACTGGCCGCCGAAAAAGTGCGGCGAGGGATCGGCGGCGAAATTTTTTGTCAGCAAAGTCTGCGCGCTTGCGCACGCGCTCGCCGCGATCAGCAAGGTGGCCACGATAGTTTTCATTCTGTCTCCAATATTTTATTGAGCAAATAATAAAACCGATAATGGCCGCCGAGATATAACTTTATTGACGTCAGCCATAAAAAAAGCAGCCCGCAGGCTTTCCAGGCAAAACCGCCGGCGCTTACTTGGCGTTGCGCGGTTTGGCGAAGGCGTCGCCGGCCTTCCACTCGGGCAGCTTGGGGCTGTCGGCGATCATCCGGCCCAGGTTCAGCGTGTACTGCGCCATCTGCACCATGCCGGACAGATCCCAGCTGGCGTCGTACTCGTCGGTGACCTGGTGGTAACGCTTCGAATACGCGTCGGCCTTCAGCTTGGAGCCGGCCGGGTCCTTGACATACTCGCGGCCACCCTCGATCGAAAACGCCGGCACGCCCTGCTTGGCGAAGCTGAAGTGGTCGCTACGGAAATAACCGCCGGCCAAATCCGGCTCGGCCTCGGCGATATGCATCCCCATGGCCTCGGCGGTGGCCGCCGCCATCTTGCCCAGTTCGGTGCGCTCGCTGCCCTCGGTGCCGATGTCGCGCGTGGCGCCGACAAAGTTCAGGCTATCGAGATTCAAATTGGCGGCCGTCTTCGCCAGCGGCCACAGCGGAGAAGTCGCGTACGCGGCACTGCCCAGCAGCCCCTGCTCTTCGGCGGCCACCCACAGGAACATCTGGCTGCGCTTGGCCGGCGCGCGGACGGCCTGCTGCGCCATCGCCAGCAAGCCGGCCGTGCCCGATGCGTTGTCGACCGCGCCGTTGAAGATGGTGTCGCCCGTATCGCCCTGCTTGCCCAGGTGATCGTAGTGCGCGCTGTAAATGACCACTTCATTCTTCAGCTTCGGATCGGTGCCCGGCACCACGGCGGCGACGTTGAACTGCTCGACCTTGCGCACCGCCGCCTTCATTTCGCCGCTCAGCTTGGCGGCCAGCGGCACCGGCTTGAAGTCCTTGCCCTCGGCGGCCGCGCGCAACGCGTCCAGATCCTGGCCGGCGGCCTTGAACAGCGAGCGCGCGGTGTCGTCGGTCATCCAGCCCTGCAGCCCGGTCCCGAGGGTGCCTGCCGCCAACTGGAAGCGCTCCACGCCCGACCAGCTGTTCTGGATCACGCTCCAGCCGTACGACGCGCTCGGCGCGGTATGGATCAGCAACACGCCGGCGGCGCCCTGGCGCTTGGCTTCCTCGAACTTATAGGTCCAGCGGCCGTAGTACGTCAGGCCCTTGCCGTTGAAACGGTTCGGCTGCTCGGCGGTCGGCTGCGGATCGTTGACCATCATGACCAGGATCTTGCCCTTGACGTCGGCGCCCTTGTAATCGTTCCACTGCTCGTCCTGCGCGGTGATGCCGTAGCCGACGAACACCAGGTCGGCGTTGAAGCTGTGCGCCGGCGTCGCATCGCCCGGCGCGAACACCCAGTCCTTGCCAAAGCTGATCGGCAGCGCCTGGCCGCCCGCTTCCAGCTTCAGCGTGCTCTCGGCCGGCAAGGTCTTGACGCCGGCGATTTGCACCGCCTGACGATAGCTGTCGCCGTTGCCGGGTTTCAAGCCCAGCGCCAGCGCCTGCGTTTCCAGGTACGAAACGGTCAGGTCGGCGCCGCGCTGGCCGGTGCCGCGCCCTTCCAGCAAATCGCTGGACAGAAACGCGAGGTGCGCGCGCAGTGGGGCTTCCTGCACGGCGGCGGCGGGTTTGCCGCTTGCCGCGTGCGCGGGGAAAGCCAGCGCCAGGCTGATGGCCACGGCGGAGGCAATAAAGGAGGGGGTCAGTTTCTGCATGATGTCCTGAAGGCGTGGAGGATGGATGCGGCTTGCCGGAACTACCGCAAGTTGGCGCAAATTAGCGCGCGCACATTGTAAGACATTTGCGCCGGACGCCGGCAGCCATCGCTTGCGCAGCGCAGCATCGCGCGCCGCGTTAAAATGCCGGCATGACCGACCGCGACAATCCCACCGGCAACGAGCTTGGCGCCCCCTTTGGCGACCACGATGCCAACTACGTCGGCCGCTTCGCCCCCTCGCCCACCGGCCCGCTGCATATGGGCTCGCTGGTGGCGGCCATGGCCAGTTACCTGGACGCCAAGGCCCACCACGGACGCTGGCTGGTGCGCATCGAGGACGTCGACGGCGACCGCAACGTGGCCGGCGCCGACCGCGATATGCTGGCCTCCCTGCAACGCTGCGGCATGCGCTGGGACGGCGAGGTGACCTGGCAAAGCCGCCGCGCCGCGCTGTACGAGCAGGCGCTGCTGCGGCTGGGCGATCTGGTCTATCCATGCGGCTGCTCGCGCAAGGAAATCGCCGATTCGCAACTGAGCCTGACCGGCCGGCAGGCGCAGGCGCTGATCTACCCCGGCACCTGCCGCGACGGCCTGGCGCCGGGCAAGAGCGCCCGCGCGCTGCGCCTGAAGGTGCCGCGCTCGCCGCACTGCGTGATCGGCTTCGACGACCGCTGGGCCGGCCACATCAGCCAGGATCTGACCGACGAGGCCGGCGATTTCATCGTCAAGCGCGCCGACGGCTTCTGGGCATACCAGCTGGCGGTGGTGGTCGACGACGGCGACCAGGGCGTGACCGACATCGTGCGCGGCGCCGACCTGCTCGACTCGACCCCGCGCCAGCTGTACCTGCAGCAAGCGCTCGGCCTGCCGCGGCCCAGCTATCTGCACGTGCCGGTGGTGGTCAACGAGCGCGGCGAAAAACTATCCAAGCAGACCGGCGCGACCGCCTTCGACGACGGCGCCCCGCCGGAGCTGCTGCTGCGGCAGGCGCTGCTGCCGGCAGCGCGCTTCCTCGGCATGGATGTCCAGGCCGACACGATCGAGGCCTTCTGGCGCGCCGCCACGCCGGCCTGGGCGGAAGTTCTGCGGAATCCGCCTAAATCGCGCTAGTCTGGACATCGCTCAAACACGGCAGAGTCGTGCGCCGCGCGCCCGCGCTTTTCATCTACACTAGGGCGATGGAAGTCGAACTCAAACTACTGCTCGCCCCCGCCGACAACGAGGCGCTGATGCGCCACCCGCTGATCGCCGCGCACGCCAGCGGCCCCGCGCGCAAGCAACTGACGACGGCGCACTACTTCGACACGCCCGATCTGCATTTGCTGCATCACGGCGCCGGCCTGCGCGTGCGCAAGGTCGGTGACGAGTGGATACAAACGATGAAGGCCGGCGGCAGCGTGCAAAGCGGCTTGCATAGCCGCAACGAGTGGGAATGCCAGGTGGACCGTGCCTGGCCGCGCCTGGGGCGCCTGCGCAAGCTGATCGGCGATGAGCCGCAATGGCTGGAGATGCTGGACCTGCCGGATCTCAAGGAGCGGCTCGAGCCGCTGTTCGTGGTCGAGGTCGAGCGCCACACCTGGGACCTGGACATCGAAGGCAACCGGATCGAGCTGGTGCTCGACCACGGCCACATCGAGCGCCATGGCCGCAAAATCGACGTCAACGAAATTGAACTCGAACTCAAGGATGGCGAACCGGCCGCCCTGTACGCGTTCGCGCTGGAACTGCACAAGCGCGTTCCTATGCGTCTTAGCAACATCAGCAAGGCCGAGCGGGGCTACCTGTTGTGCCGGCAAACGGGCACCGCCCCCTACCGCGCCCAGGCGCTGAGTCTGGACCCGGACGCCACCGTCGGCGAGGCCCTCAAAAACATCCTCGACAACTGCCTGCAGCACATCCAGCGCAACGAGGACGCCGTCATCCATGGCGACGACCCGGAAACGCTGCATCAGATGCGCGTCGGCCTGCGCCGGCTGCGCTCGGCGCTAAAACTGTTCGACGCCGTCGCCCCGTGCCCGGACCCGCTGGCGGCCGACATCGCCTGGCTGGGCACGGAGCTGGGCGCGGCCCGCGACGCCGACGTGCTGCTGATGTCGACGCTGTCACGCATCCAGTCCAATCCGGGCGGCAAGAACGGGCTGATGGAATTGCAAACGCTGGCGCTGGGCGCGGCGCGCAGCTACCGCAAGGTGGCGGCGCAGGCGCTGCTGTCGCCCCGCTACACGCAACTGTTGCTGTCGATGGGCGTGTGGATGCAGCACATCGCCACGGACGTGCCGGACAGTCCGCTACCCAAATTCGTCCACTCGACGATGCAGCGCCTGCACAAGCAACTGATCAAGCGCGCCAACCGCATGGACGACGCCGACGCCGCCTCGATCCACCGCACCCGCATCGCCGCCAAGCGCGGCCGCTACGCGCTGGAATTCTTCCATTCGCTGTACCGGCGCAAGGGCTCGCGCCAATACCTCAAGACGCTGGCGGCGATCCAGTCCGAGCTCGGCCAGCACAACGATCTGATCATCGCCGACCGGCTGTTGCGGGAAATGGCCGAGCAGCATCCGGACGCGGCCGACAGCATCGGCTACGCGCGCGGCTATCTACAGGCGTTGCAGTCGCAAAAGCCGATCGACCTGGACAGCATCCGCGACACGCTGCACCAGCTTAAACTGCCGCACTGAATCACCGCGCCAAGGCGGCGCTGGCGGCCGGCACCGGCCTGGACGTGACCGTCCACGTCAACGTGCCGGCGCACTTGGCCCCCGCCACCGACGACAGCGCCTGGTCGGCGTCCTCGCTCGCCTGCGGGTATTCCCTGGTCCCCTCGATCTTGAAAT
>JBDSKP010000772.1:0-4668 GCA_039916925.1 Duganella sp. | reverse complement strand
GCCAAGGATCTGTCCGGGATCGACGTGCGCGGCCCGGTGGCCGACTACATCGAGCGCCAGCGGCAACTGCGTGAAGAGACCGACGCAAATTAAACCGCCCTTTATAATGGTGGTTTTGACGAACCCTGAATTTGCCATGTCCGCATTCCACCACACCCCGCTGGACCGTTTTATTTCCGGCGCCGACAAGGCGCTGCGCGTGATCGCTGGCGTCGCGTCGGCGTCGCGGCCGACGCCGGGCCTGCGCGCCGGCGATGGCCAGCTGAGCGAGGCGGAGCAGCGTCACAGCGCGGGGCTGATGCGGGTCAACCACGTCGGCGAGGTATGCGCGCAGGCGTTGTACAACTCGCAGGGGCGTTTCGCCAGGACGGCCCAGATGCGCGCGCAGTTCGAGCAGGCCGGCAGGGAAGAGGAGGACCACCTGGCGTGGACCGCGCAGCGGCTGGAGGAGCTCGGTTCGCACACCAGCGTGTTGAATCCGTTGTTCTACGCGGGCGCGTACGCGCTGGGCACGGTGGCGGCGGTGCTGGGCGACGCCCGCAGCCTGGGCTTCGTGGTCGAGACCGAGCGCCAGGTGGAGGCGCATTTGGACAGCCATCTGGATAAATTGCCGGCGCAGGACGCCAAGTCGCGCGCGATCGTCGAGCAGATGCGCATCGACGAGATCGCGCACGGCGCGGCGGCGCAGGCGCTGGGCGCGGCGCAAACGCCGGCACCGGTGCGGGCCGTGATGTCGCTGATGGGCAAGGTCATGACCAGCACCGCTTACTACATCTGACGGCCCCGCACGTGAGCCACCGAGGAGACGTAGGGCGGATTAGCGCAGCGTAATCCGCCATGCAAGCTCCGTCGGCGACGCCAGCAATGGCGGATTACGGCTTCGCCTAATCCGCCCTACGTGGAACTACGCGGACCTTATTCCACCTCAATAATTTCAAACGAATGCGTGATCTCGGCTGTCTTGCCCAGCATGATGGACGCCGAGCAGTATTTATCGTGCGACAGCGAAATCGCGCGCTCCACCGCCTCAGGCTTCAAGCCCTTGCCGGTCACGGTGAAGTGGAAATTAATCTTGGTAAACACCTTCGGGTCCACGTCCGCGCGGTCGGCCTTCAATGTGCATTCGCAAGCACGGATATCGGCGCGGCCCTTCTTCAAAATCAGCACCACGTCATACGCGGTGCAGCCGCCGGTGCCCAGCAGCACCATCTCCATCGGGCGCGGCGCCAGATTGTGACCGCCACCCTCGGGCGCGCCGTCCATGTTGACCAAATGGCCGGAACCGGTCTGGGCCAAAAAACTCATGCCCGACGGGCCGTTCCAGCTGACTTTGCATTCCATCATTCTCTCCGTTAAAAATCGTTGTCCGTATTGTAAAGGAGTCCGGCGGCGAGTGGCTTGCATGAAGTTTTTTCTCTTGGCCATCGACCACATGGGCTTGATAATTTTTAATGCGACTTGTTTGATTAAAATCAAGGAGCGTGCAATGAGCCAAACTATCGAATACCTGTGTTCGTACGGTGACCTGACTCAGCCGGGCAGCACCGCCCTGGGGGAGCTGAGCGACGACTTTACGCTCAATTCGCCGGTCGGTGTGCATGCCGACCGTTACGGCCGGTTGTGGGTGTGCGACACCGGCGACAGCCGCCTGCTGGTGTTTTCGGCCGACCTGTCGACCTTGCTGCACGTGGTCGAAGGCCCCGGCGAGGCCACGCCGCAGGCGCCGCGCCTGCTGATGCCGTTCCACCTCTGCCCGCACCCGACCGACCAGCTCATGTACTGCACCGACATGGGCCACGGCCGCGTGGCCGCCTTCGGCTACGACGAGCACGAGGTGTGGTTCAGCTTTGCGTTCGGCGAGGGCCAGGGTGGAGGGCAAGTTCGTCGGCCAGTTCCGCCGCGTCGGCGGCCCCGGCCCGGGCCATGAACTGCTGTGGCCGCAGGGCATCGCCAGCGATTCCAAGGGCAATATCTACCTCGCCAACACCGGTCATTACGAAGTGCTCAAGATCAGCACCGACTGGCCCATCGTCGACGAGTGCGTGCGGGCGCCGCACGAGACGGTGATGCTGCACCAGCACGGCAAGCCGACCGGCATCGGCAAGTTCAACGTGATGCGCTCGGTATGCGTGATCGGCGACCGCGTGTTCGTGCCCGGCCACATCGAGAACGCGATCGCCGTCTACAATCTCGAGGGCGAACTGGTGACCGTCGTCAACGGCCTGCAGCCGCTGTGGAACCACCGCATGGAGCCGGCCCATTCGATGTCCGACCTGGTCTACGGCGTGCTGGAGGACGTGGTGTTCGTCGGCCCGTACCAGGTGTGCGCGGCGCGGGAGCCGGATGTGTATTTCGTCAGCGATCCATACCACCAGATGCAGGACACGATGCGCGGCTTTTTCGTGCCGGGCGACCTGGCGATGGACGTGTATTACCCGCACACGCCGCCGCTGGGACAGATCTGTCCGGGCACGCCGCTGATCTTCGTCACCAATTTCAATATGTGCACGATGTCGATGTACCAGTTCAGTCCGTCGGGCTTCCTGATCAACTACGGCGTGCCGTTCGGGCGCGAGGGTATCGGCGGCGACGGCACCTTGAAGGCGCCGCAGGGCATCGCCGTCAACAGCCGGGGCGAGATCTACATCGCCGATTCGCTCAACAACCGCATCTCGATGTGGCAGATCCAGCCGACCGGCTACGTGGTGTTCCGCAAGAACTTCCGCTGGCACGCGGACCAGGACTTCACCCCCTGCGACATCGCCATCGACGCCAACGACCGCTTGTTCGTCTGCGACCAGTTCAACAATTGCCTGCGCGTGTTCGACCGCGAGGGACGCAGCCTGTGGAGTTACGGCTACCTCGGCTATTGCGACGATGTCGACGTCGACTACGAAAAATTCATGCTGCCGGCCAGCGTCTGCATCGACGGCGACCGCCTGATGGTCAACGACCTGGTCAACCGCGCGCTGAAGGTATTCCGCATCGGCGAGGACACGCTGACCTATGAGACCGGCATTTCCGTGTTCAAGAAGTACCCGGACGCGGGCGGTGTGTGGATGCCATACTTCATCCACGCCGCCAGGGGCCGGCTGTACGTGCCGGACACCACTTTCAATGTGGTCAATGTTTTCCGCTACGGCGAGCCCCAGGCGGAACAAAGCCAAATGGCGGCTTGACTCGGCTGCTGGTTCGCGCTTATACTTGTCGGCTTTCCGTTCGCTCAGGAAAGTAAATAAGAAGGCCGAGTCCGCTGAAGTAATGGCGGAACCACCATTTGAGCGTGTTTTACTATTTAGGAAGTCAACATGAAAACTTTTTCCGCTAAGGGCCATGAAGTCCAGCGCGATTGGTTCGTGATTGACGCGACGGACAAAGTCCTCGGACGTGTTGCCAGCGAAGTGGCACTCCGACTGCGCGGCAAACACAAGCCAGAATTTACTCCTCACGTCGATACCGGCGATTTCATCGTCATCATCAACGCAGGCAAACTGCGCGTGACCGGCACCAAAGCAACCGAGAAGACCTACTACCGTCACTCGGGCTACCCAGGCGGCATCTACGAGACCAACTTCCTGAAAATGCAACAGCGTTTCCCAGGTCGTGCTCTGGAAAAAGCAGTCAAGGGTATGTTGCCGAAGGGCCCACTGGGCTACGCAATGATCAAGAAGCTGAAAGTGTACGCTGAAGGTTCGCACCCGCACGCTGCCCAGCAACCTAAAGCACTCGAAATCTAAGGAACTGACATGATCGGTAACTACAATTACGGCACGGGCCGTCGCAAGAGTGCAGTAGCTCGTGTGTTTATCAAAGTTGGCACTGGCCAAATCATCGTTAACGGCAAGCCAGCGGCTGAGTATTTCTCGCGCGAAACCGGCCTGATGGTTATTCGTCAACCGCTGGAACTGACCGGCAACGTCGAGCGTTTTGACATCAAAGTCAACGTGCACGGCGGCGGCGAGTCCGGCCAGGCAGGTGCTGTGCGTCACGGCATCACCCGCGCCCTGATCGACTACGATGCAGCGCTGAAGGGCGATCTGGCACGCGCCGGCTTCGTTACCCGCGATGCACGTGAAGTTGAGCGTAAAAAAGTTGGTCTGCGCAAAGCACGTCGCGCAAAGCAATTCTCGAAGCGTTAATTTGTACGCTATGGCGCGCCGCTTGCGGTGCGCTGTCGAAAAAGCCGCCGGCCTTGCGCCGGGCGGCTTTTTTGCTATCTGGTACGGTCATACGCCGGTAGCGCATGGCTGATAAAATGACTGCGGTGACACGGCGGCCGTGTTTCCACGGTTGTTCGCGGTTTCTGGTATTTCTTATTTTGCAACACTTCATTGAAGGAACGAACAAGATCAAAGTTGGCATCGTCGGCGGCACCGGTTACACCGGAGTGGAATTGCTGCGACTGTTGGCAGTCCACCCTGATGTGCAGCTGACGGCAATCACGTCGCGCAAAGAAGATGGCTTGCCGGTTGCCGATATGTTCCCTTCGTTGCGCGGCCGCGTGAACATCGCCTTCTCGTCGCCGGAAAAGGCCGACCTGAGCAAGTGCGACGTCGTGTTCTTCGCCACGCCGCACGGCGTGGCCATGGCGCAAGCGCCCGAGCTGCTGAAGGCCGGCGTCAAGGTCATCGACCTGGCGGCCGATTTCCGCATCAAGGACAAGGCCGT
>JBDSKP010000771.1:0-4475 GCA_039916925.1 Duganella sp. | reverse complement strand
GAAAGCCAGCCATGCCCGAACCCGCCAAGCAGCAACAGCAACTCCAGCGCGCCGCCGACCTGATCGCCCAGGCCGATGCGCTGGTCGTCGCGGCCGGCGCCGGCATCGGCGTCGATTCCGGCCTGCCCGATTTTCGCGGCGACGAAGGTTTCTGGCGGGCCTACCCCGCCCTCGCCCGCGCGCGCATGCCGTTCACCAGCGTCGCCTCGCCCGACACCTTCCGCGCCGATCCGTCGCTGGCCTGGGGCTTCTACGGCCATCGGCTCGACCTTTACCGCGACACCACGCCGCACGCCGGCTTCGCCATGCTCAAAGCATGGGGCGAACGCATGGACCACAACTACGGCGTTTTCACCAGCAATGTCGACGGCCAGTTCCAGCGCGCCGGCTTCGATCCGCAACGGATACACGAATGCCACGGCTCCATCCACCACCTGCAATGCCTGACGCCCTGCGGCGGCGACATCTGGCCCGCCGACGATTTCCACCCGCTGGTCGACAACGACGCCTGCCGCCTGCTGAACGCGGCGCCGGCCTGCCCGCGCTGCGGCGCGCTGGCGCGGCCGAACATCCTGATGTTCGGCGACTGGGGCTGGAACGAGCGCCGCTCGGCGCTGCAGGAGGCGCGTCTGGACGCGCTGCTGCGGGGGGCGCGGCGGCCGCTGGTGGTGGAGTTGGGCGCCGGCGTGGCGATACCGTCCGTTCGCCATTTCGGCCAGCAGGTGATCCAGCGGCACGGCGGCCACATGATACGGATTAATCCGCGCGAACCGCAGGTGGCGGGCGCGCGCGATGTCGGCCTGGCAATGGGCGCGCTGGCCGGCGTGGCCGCCATTGACGCCCTGCTCTAAACGATTTACACCAGTTTGACGGCGATGCCGGACAAGCCATCGACCTTGCCGGTCAGGGTCTGGCCGCGCACCACGGCGCCCACGCCCTCCGGCGTGCCGCTGAAAATCAGGTCGCCCGGCGCCAGCGCGAACAACGTCGACAAATTGGCGATGGTTTCGCTGATCGACCAGATCAGATGGTCGATGGTGGCCGACTGTCTGGTCACGCCGTCGACATCGAGCTGGATCGACGCGTGGCCGATGTCGCCCGCTTCGGCGGCGCGGTGGATCACGCCGATCGGCGCCGAGTAGTCGAAGGCCTTGCCGATTTCCCACGGCCGGCCGGCGTCACGCATCTTGAACTGCAGGTCGCGGCGCGTCATGTCGAGTCCCACCGCGTAGCCGAAGATGTGCTGCGCGGCGTCTTCGACGGCGATGTCGCTGCCGCCCTTGCCGATGGCGACCACCAGTTCGCACTCGTAGTGCAGGTTGTTGGTCACCTGCGGATACGGCAGCTCGACCACCCGTCCCGGCGCGACAGGGACCAGCGCCTGGGCGTCGTTCGGTTTGCAGAAGAAGAATGGCGGTTCGCGGTCGGGGTCATACCCCATTTCGCGCGCGTGGGCGGCGTAGTTGCGGCCGACGCAGTAGACGCGGCGCACGGGGAACAGGTCGGCGGTGCCGGCGACCGGCAGGCCGACGATGTCATGGGCGGGAATAACGTAGGAAGTCATGATGCTCCGATGGCTGGTATGGGAGATCGGACATGGTACAACAGCCCGCCCCCGCCCGCGCGGCCGGAAACACTACGAGACAAATTCGTTGAGCGCGGACCTCAGGTCAGCAGCAGCGCCGTCATCGCGACGCGAAAGGCATCCACCAAGCCGTCGCGGTTCATGTCGGGCCGGTTCAGCGCGCGGATGGGCAACCCCTGGAAGTACGAGATGATGGTGTCGACACGGCCGTCGAGCATGGCGTCGTCGACCGGAAGATTACGGCGCTCGCGTCCATCCTTGACGAGCGCGCGCAACTGGACACGCGAACTTTCCTCGTGCACCCGCAGCTTGGCGGCGATCACCGGGTTGCGCGACGCCTCCGCGTACATCTCCAGCGGCACGTGCCAGGGCTGCGGGTCGAGCGTTTCGTCGATGTGCCGGCGCGCGTCGTCGATCATGGCCTGCAGCGGATCGTCGCGCGTTTGCAGGTCGCGCAGCAAGCCGGTGACGTACTCGCTCTCGCGTTCGACGATGGCCATGATGATGGCGTCCTTGCTGTCGAAATAATTGTAGATATGGCCGGCGCTCATGCCGGCCTGCTTGGAAATCTCGGACATGCTGGCGCCGTGAAAGCCACTGCGTGCGAAGCAGACGGCCGCCGCCTCCAACACCTGGTTGCGCCGGTTCTGCGCACGTTCCGGGTCGGTGCGTCGTTTTGCGGGGGTGGTCATGTCGTGTCCTTGGGTCTCTCTGTGCCTGAAGGCGGAACTGTGGCGATGCCGGCCGGGTTTGTCAATTCGTCATTGGCCGAATGCGGCGGGCGCGCAACAGCCGTGCATCACAGCCGCAGCGCGTCCGCTTCCGCAAGCCGCGAGTTTAACCGCGCGGCGGATTGCCCTGTTGGGCAATCTCAGGTTGCCAGCCGCCGCCGAGCACCTTGTACAGGATGACGGCGTTGCTGGTTTGGTTCAGGCGCGTGCTGATCAAACCTTGCTGGGCCGAATACAGCGCGCGCTGCGACACAAGCGCGTTCAGATACGTGTCGGCGCCCTTGCGGTAACGGGCGTCGTTGATCTTGAAGCTTTTCTCGGCCGCGGCCACCAGCGCCTGCTGCGAGGCCAGGCGCTCGTCGATCGTGCCGCGCGTGGCCAGCGCGTCGGCCACCTCGCGGAAGGCCACCTGGATCGCCTTTTCGTACTGCGCCACATAGATGTCGCGGTCGGTCTTGGCGATGGCAAGGTTGGCGCGATTGACGCCGCCGTCGAAGATCGGTAGGTTGATCTGCGGCGCGAAACTCCACGTGCCCGAACCGGACTTGAACAATCCGGACAGGTTGCGGCTGGCGCTGCCGCCCGACGCCGTCAGCGAGATGCTGGGGAAGAAGGCGGCGCGCGCCACGCCGATGTTGGCGTTGGCGGCGCGCAGCGTGCGCTCGGCCTGCTGCACGTCGGGACGGTTTTGCAGCAGGTCCGATGGCAGGCCGGCCGGGATGGCCGCCAGCTGCGTGACCGGATTGAGGTCGTCCGTCGGCAGCAGGTCGGCCGGCACGGCGCCACCCACCAGCAGGGCCAGCGCGTTCTGGTCCAGCGCCACCTGCGCGGTGTAGGTGGCGACGTCGTTGCGAGCCGACTGCACGCTGGTTTCGGCGTCGTACATGTCGACGCCGGAGGTGACGCCGTTCTCGAAGCGCTTGCGGCTCAGGTCATAGGTGATCTGCTGGCTGCTCAACGTCTCCGCCGCCAGCTTGAGGCGCTGCTGGTCGGCCGTCAGGGTCAGATAGGCGTTGGCCACCTCCGCCACCAGGCTGATTTGCTGCGTGCGGCGCGCCTCCTCGGTACCGAGGTAGGTCTGCAGGCCGGCCTCGGAGGCGTTGCGCACCTTGCCGAAGAAGTCCAGCTCATACGACGGCATCGACAGCCCGCCGCTGTACTGGCGTGTGACGGCGGCGTCGCCGGTGCCGGTCATGTTGGCCGGCGTGCGGGTGGCGCTCTGGTTCACGCCCGCGTTCACCTTCGGCAGCAGCGCCGCCGTCTGGATGTTGTACTCGGCGCGGGCGCGCTCGATATTGAGCGCCGACACGCGCAGGTCGCGGTTGTTGGTCAGCGCCAGCTCGATCACCTTGCGCAGGCGCGCGTCGGAGAAGTACTCGCGCCACTGGATCTCCGACACCGGTTTGGCGTCGGCGGCGGCCGGCGGTACGCCCTTGTAGGCGTCGCCGGCGGGCCAGGCCTGTCCCACCGGGGCCGCCGGACGCTGATACACCGGCGCCAGGCTGCAACCGGCCAGCAGCGCCAGCGCGGCCATGGTGATTAACGATTTATGCATGATTTTCATGATTGATGTGCCTCGGTTGGCGCCGATGGCGCGGCCTTCTTCTTGCTGAAGAAGCCGCGCACCAGCACAAAGAACAGCGGTACGAAGAAGATGCCGAGGAAGGTCGACGTCAGCATCCCGCCCAGCACCCCGACGCCGATGGCGTTCTGGCTGCCCGAGCCGGCGCCGCTGCTGATGGCCAGCGGCAGCACGCCCAGGCCGAAGGCGATCGACGTCATCAGAATCGGACGCAAACGCTGGCGCACCGCCTGCAAGGTGGCCTCGCGCAGTTCGACGCCCTGCTCCTGCAGGTCCTTGGCGAATTCGACGATCAGAATCGCGTTCTTCGCCGCCAGACCGACCACCGTCAGCAGGCCGACCTGGAAGTAGACGTCGTTCGACAATTTGAACACGAACGTCGCCAGCACTGTACCGACCACGCCCAGCGGCACGATCAGCAGCACCGAGAACGGAATCGACCAGCTTTCATACAACGCGGCCAGGCACAGGAACACGATCAGCACCGAGATCGCGTACAGCTGCGTGGTTTGCGAGCCGGAGTCGCGCTCCTCGATCGACAGGCCGGTCCACTCGTAGCCGATACCCGGCGGCAGCT
>JBDSKP010000770.1:0-3072 GCA_039916925.1 Duganella sp. | reverse complement strand
TGACCACGCACGCCGCCACCGCACCCGACAGCAATAGCGCGCCGGGGCCGAAGATGGCGGTGTTCCAGCCGCCTGCAAAGCCGACATACGACACCACCATGATCAGCGGTCCCGGCGTGGTTTCGCCCAGCGCCAGGCCGTCGATCATCTGCGCCGCGCTGAGCCATTGATAGTGTTCGACCGCGCCCTGGAACACGTACGGCAGCACCGCGTAGGCGCCGCCAAAGGTCAGCAGCGCGGCCTTGGTGAAGAACCAGGCCATGCGGGTGAGCACGGCGTCGGCGCCGAACAGGGCGAGCAACGCCCCCATGCCGCCCAGCCACAGGCCCAGGTGGATCAGCAGCACGTTGCGGAAGCGCCGCCAGCCGAAGCGCGCGTGCGCCGGCGTCGGCGTGTCGTCGTCGATCAGCGCCGCCCCGTGGCCGGTGGCGGCCTGGCCGTGGCCGCCGCCGTGGACGCGCTGCGGCGCGTAGCGCCCGCCCAGATAGCCGGCCAGGCCGGCCGCCAGCACGATCAGCGGGAACGGCACCGCCAGCAGGAAGATGGCCAGGAAGGCGACCGTGGCGATCGTCCACAGCCAGCCGTTTTTCAAGGTGCGCGAGCCGACCCGCCAGGCCGCGTGCAACACCAGCGCGGTGACGGCCGGCTTGATGCCGTAGAACAGGCCGGCGACGGCCGGCGTCTGGCCATAGGCCATGTAGGTCCACGACAGGCCGATCAGGATGAACAGCGACGGCAGCACGAACAGCACGCCGGCGGCGATGCCGCCACGGGTGCGGTGCATCAGCCAGCCGATGTAGATCGCCAGCTGCTGCGCCTCGGGACCGGGCAGGACCATGCAGTAATTGAGCGCGTGCAGGAAGCGCCGCTCCGAGATCCAGCGCCGCCGCTCGACCAGCTCCTGGTGCATGATGGCGATCTGGCCGGCCGGGCCGCCGAAGCTGATGAAGCCGAGCTTGAGCCAATACAGGAAGGCGGCGCCGAAGCCGACCGGCCCGGGCGCCGCCGGACCGGCGGGCTCCCTCACGCCCATGCGCCGGCGTTCCTCATGCGCTCTCCGCCGCCACGTCGTCCGGCGGCAGCGGCTGCGACAGCATGACGGCCATCTCGGCCATGGCCTTGAACACGGCCGGCGTCAGCGCCGCCGTGTGCGCGCGGGTCGGGTAGGGGTATTCGGTGCTGGTCGGCGGCAGTTCGCGCCGCAGGCGGCAGCGCAGGATGGTCAGGCCGCAGCGCGCCACCATGGCCGCCAGCCGCGGCAGGATTTCGCGCATGTGTTGCATGGCCGACGTGTGGGCCGCGCCCACCTCCATCAGCACGCCGTTGCCGGCGGCCGGTTCCATCTGGATGATGACGCGGCCCAGGCCGGGCAGCATCAGTTCGAGCCGCAACGCCACGCGCGCGCGCTTGCGGCGCTGGCGCTCCGCTTCCTCGTCGTCGTTGACGACCACCCGCAGCACCAGCCGCTCCGCCCCCCAGGCGAACACGGCGAAGCGCCACGGTTCCATTTCGGTCACCAGCGGCAGGCCGGGGCGGCCCTCGCGCAGCGCCGACGGCGTGTGGTCCGCCATGAACAGGCTCGACGGCACATGCTGGCCGTTGGCCTGCTCCAGCCACGCGGCGCGCTGCTCGCCGTACGCGCGTACCATGGTCTGCCACGAACCGGCCATCATGGCGGTGTCGGGCGGCTGCCACACCAGCTGGCGCGACATGAACACCTGGTTGGGGCGCATCGCCGACGGTTCGGCCTCGGCCAGGCCGTGCAGCGCGGCGGCCAGCGCGTCGAGTCCGGACTGGGGCAGCGGCTGGGCGTCGGGACCGTCGAACGACATGCCGACGTTGACCGGGCCGGCCGGCGCCTGCGGCGTGATCGGGTAGGGGGCGTTGCTGTCGCGCGCGTCGATCGGCGCGCGCACGGCGGGCCCCGGCTGTCCGGACTGCCGGTCTGGGATGCTCAAGGGGCGCGGGGTGGCGCCGACGCGGTCTACGGCCATCAGGCTCGCTCTTTACTTTAACTGGTGCGATGCGATAAAAAAAAGCCAACCGAAAACTCCGGTTGGCTCCTTGTTTTCCGTTCCGCGGGCGGAACGGAAAGCCTATGATTACTGCAGCAAGGACATAACCAGGGACGACGTGCTGTTCGACTGCTTCAGCATCGCGGTACCGGCTTGCAGCAGCATCTGGCTGGAAGTCATGTTCGACGATTCGGTCGCGAAGTCGGTGTCCATGATACGGCCAGTTGCCGCTTTGGTGTTAGTGGAAATGTTGGCCAGGTTGTTATAGACGTGGTCCAGACGGTTCGCCACGGCGCCCAGCGACGAGCGGACGGTCGAGACGGCGTCGATGGCGGTGGCCAGCGTGTCGATGATGGTGTTGGCCGACGCGGCGGTGCCGAACTCGGCGCCAGGACCGGCCGGGGTGACGCCGTCGGCGCTGAACAGGGCGGTGGCGGCGCCGACCTTGGTGTGCATCGATTGCAGGTCGGTGCTGATGTCGACGTCCATTTTTTCACCGGTCGAGGTGCCGATCTGGAACGAGATCGCGGCGTTGAACTTGGAGTCGGCCTTGGTGCCGATCAGCGAGTTGCCGCCGAAGCCGGTGTTGCCGACGATGTTGGTCAGTTCCTTGCCCAGCGCGTCGTATTCCGACTGCATCGCGGTGCGGTCGGCGGCGGTCGACGAACCGTCGGCTGCCTGGGTGGCCAGATCCTTCATACGGACCAGGATGTTGCTGGTCTCGTCGAGCGCGCCTTCGGCGGTTTGCATCATCGAGATCGAGTTCTGGGTGTTGCGCATCGCAACGGTCATGCCGCTGGTCTGGTATTTCAGGCGGGTGGCGATCTGCAGGCCGGCCGCGTCGTCCATTGCCGAGTTGACACGCAAGCCGGTGCTCAGGCGGGTCTGCGAGGTCGACAGCGACGACTGGGTGCGGGTGATCGAGTTTTGTGCCGACAGGGCAGCGACGTTGGTGTGAAGGCTCAGCATGGAAATACTCCTGGTAGGTGGATTCAGTTCGGAGCGTCGGTGTTTCGCGCTCTCCCAAGTACAAGACGACCGTACCCGGAAGGACATT
>JBDSKP010000769.1:0-4046 GCA_039916925.1 Duganella sp. | reverse complement strand
TCGTTTTCCACCACGCCGCTGATGCCGCGCGCGGCCAGCTCCGAGGTCGGCACGCGGTTGTGCGGATTCGACGGACCGGCGATATTGCGCACCACCGACGACAGGTCGAACGTCAGCACGCGCTCGTACTCGGCGGTCTTGAGCGCGTCGGCCCACAGGCCGGTTTCCTTCGCGTAGAGCTCCACCAGCTTGACCAGTTCATCATCGCGCCCGGTCAGCTTCAGGTATTTGATGGTTTGTTCATCGATGTAGAACATGGCGGCGGTCGAACCGTATTCCGGCGCCATGTTGGAGATGGTCGCGCGGTCGCCAAGCGTCAGATGCGCGGCGCCCTCGCCGAAGAACTCCAGATACGACGACACCACCTTTTGCTTGCGCAGGAATTCGGTCAGCGCCAGCACCGTGTCGGTCGCGGTGATGCCCGGCCCCGGCTTGCCGGTCAGCTCGACACCGATGATGTCCGGTAGCCGCATCCACGATGCGCGGCCCAGCATCACGCTCTCCGCCTCCAGCCCGCCGACGCCGATGGCGATCACGCCCAGCGCGTCGACCATCGGCGTGTGCGAATCGGTGCCCACCAACGTATCGGGGAAGGCCACGCCGTCCAGGGTTTGAATCACCGGCGACATGCGCTCCAGGTTGATCTGGTGCAGGATGCCGTTCCCCGGCGGGATCACGTCGACATTCCTGAACGCCTTCTTGGTCCAGTTGATGAAATCGAAGCGGTCTTCGTTGCGGCGGTCCTCGATGATGCGGTTCTTGTCGAAGGCATCGGGATCGAAGCCCCCGCATTCGACGGCCAGCGAGTGGTCGACCACCAGCTGCGTGGGCACCACGGGGTTGACCAGCGCCGGGTCGCCGCCCTGCAGCGCGATGGCGTCGCGCAGGCCGGCCAGGTCGACCAGCGCGGTCTGGCCCAGGATGTCGTGGCACACCACGCGGGCCGGGAACCATGGGAAGTCAAGATCGCGGCGGCGCTCGATGAACTGGCTGAGCGAGGCGTTCAAGGTTTCAGGGTCGCAGCGGCGCACCAGGTTCTCGGCCAGCACGCGCGAGGTATAAGGTAGTTTGGCCCAGGCGCCCGGCTGGATGGCGTCGACGGCGGCGCGCGCGTCGAAGTAATCGAGCGCGGTGCCCGGCAGGGGCTTGCGGAATAAGGTGTTCATCACTTTCTGTCCTTGATCGGCACGAATTGCAGGTCCTCCGGGCCGACGTAGTTGGCGCTCGGACGAATGATCTTGTTGTCGATGCGCTGCTCGATGATGTGCGCGGCCCAGCCGGAGGTGCGCGAGATGACGAACAGCGGCGTGAACATCGCCGTCGGCACGCCCATCATGTGATACGACACGGCCGAGAACCAGTCCAGGTTCGGGAACATCTTCTTGACGTCCCACATGACGGTCTCCAGGCGTTCGGCGATGTCGAACATCTTCATCGAACCGCCCTCCTGCGACAGCTTGCGCGCCACTTCCTTGATGACGACGTTGCGCGGATCGGAGATCGTGTACACCGGGTGGCCGAATCCGATCACCACCTCCTTGTTGGCGACGCGGTTGCGGATATCGGCTTCGGCTTCGTCGGGATTTTCATAGCGCTTCTGGATCTCGAAGGCGAATTCATTGGCGCCGCCGTGTTTCGGGCCGCGTAGCGCGCCGATGGCGCCGGTGATGGCCGAATGGATGTCCGAGCCGGTGCCGGCGATGACGCGGCCGGCGAAGGTCGACGCGTTGAATTCGTGTTCCGCATACAGGATCAGCGACGTATGCATCGCCCGCACCCAGCTGTCGGACGGCTTGAAGCCGTGCAGCAGATGCAGGAAGTGGCCGCCGATGGAGTCGTCGTCGGTTTCGACTTCGATCCGCTTGCCGTTATGGCTGAAGTGAAACCAGTACAGCAGCATCGAGCCGAAGGAGGCCATCAGGCGGTCGGCGATGTCGCGCGCGCCGGGCACGTTGTGGTCGTCCTTCTCGGGCAGCACGCAGCCGAGCACCGAGACGCCGGTGCGCATCACATCCATGGGGTGGGCCGACGCCGGCAGCGCCTCCAGCGCCGATTTCACCGCCTGCGGCAGGCCGCGCAGGGAACGCAGCTTGGCCTTGTAGCCGCGCAGTTCGGCCTCGTTGGGCAGTTTGCCGTGCACCAGCAGATAGGCGATCTCCTCGAACTCGCAGGAGTTGGCCACGTCGAGGATGTCATAACCCCGGTAGTGCAGGTCGTTGCCGGTTTTGCCGACGGAGCACAGCGCCGTGTTACCGGCGGTGACGCCCGACAGGGCGACGGATTTTTTTGGTTTGAAGGTGGTCTCGGTCATGTCTGGTCTCCTGTTATTTTTTCTGCGCCGCGTTTTGGGCGGCGAACAACGCGTCGAGCTTTTGTTCGAAGCTGTGATAGTTGATGCGTTCATACAGTTCGGCGCGGGTCTGCATCGTATCGAGCACGTTTTGCTGGGTGCCGTCGCGGCGGATCGCGCCATAGACGTTTTCGGCGGCCTTGTTCATGGCGCGGAAAGCCGACAGCGGATACAGCACCAGGCCCACATCGGCGCCGCGTAGTTCGTCGACGGTGAACAGCGGCGTCGAACCGAATTCGGTGATGTTGGCCAGCACCGGCACCTTGACGGCGGCGGCGAACTGTTTGTACATATCGAGGCTGATCATCGCCTCCGGGAAGATCATGTCGGCGCCGGCCTCCACGCAGGCGACGGCGCGTTCGATCGCCGCCTCCAGCCCCTCGACCGCCAGTGCGTCGGTGCGCGCCATGATCACGAAGTCATCGTCGGTGCGCGCGTCGACGGCGGCGCTGATGCGGTCAACCATCTCCTGCTTCGAGACGATCTCCTTGCCCGGACGGTGGCCACAGCGCTTGGCGCCGACCTGGTCCTCGATGTGCATCGCCGCCGCGCCGAACTTGATCATCGACTTGACGGTGCGCGCGACGTTGAACGCGGAGGCGCCGAAGCCGGTGTCCACATCGAC
This sequence comes from Duganella sp., assembly GCA_039916925.1. GTDB lineage: Bacteria > Pseudomonadota > Gammaproteobacteria > Burkholderiales > Burkholderiaceae_D > Rugamonas. Next base: position 1,071 of record JBDSKP010000769.1, on the reverse strand, counting down.
CAGCAGCGGCAGATCGCAAACGTCGGTGATGCGGCGCACGTCGGTCAACACGTCGTCGAGATTCGAGATGCCCAAGTCCGGCAGCCCGAGCGAACCGGCCGCCACGCCGCCGCCCGACAGATAAATCGCCTTGAAGCCGGCGCGCTTGGCCAGCAGGGCATGGTTGGCGTTGATCGCGCCGACCACCTGCAACGGGGATTCTTCCTGGACGGCTTTGCGGAAGGCGGCGCCAGCGGAATAGTGACTCATCTTGTGACCTTTCAGTATTGCATTGAAGTTGGATTTTCAATTGCAAGGGGCATGCCACCCCAGTGTTCCATATAAATCAAACACTTAGCGCCATTGGAAGTTTCACGATCGTTTCATTTTGAAACGCCGAAACACCAGTGAAACAACTGCGCTACAATTGAACCATGCGCCATTCCATGCCCCTCCCCTTCGATCCCGACGACAAACCGGTCATCTGGACCGTTTCGGTGTCGCGCCTGTACGACCTGTTCCGCGACATCACGCTCGAATACGACAATCTGGCGACGATAGAACCGATCAATCTCGGCTTCGACGAAGCGGCGCGCCACATCCGCGAGCGCATGGCCACCGAAAGGTGCGACGCCGTCATCGCCGCCGGTTCCAACGCCGCCTATCTGAAAGGCCGCCTCTCGGTGCCGGTGGTGATCGCCAAGTTCAGCGGTTTCGACGTGATGCAGGCGCTCGCGCGCGCGCGGCGCGTCTCCGACCGCATCGGCGTCATCACCTATCAGGAACGGCTGCCGGAGCTGGCCGAATTCGCCGGTACCTTCGGCTTCGATGTGGCGCAGCGCACCTACGTCACCGAGGAGGACGCGCGGGCGCAGATCAACGACCTCAAAGCGGCCGGGATCAAGGCGATCGTCGGCGCGGGTTTGATCACCGACCTGGCCGAGGAAGCGGGACTGACCGGGGTGTTCGTCTACTCCGCCGCCTCGATCCGGCATGCCTTCGACGACGCGCTGGAAATGGCGCGCCTGGCGCAGCTGGAATCGAACCGCGTCCGCACGCGTGGGACGGTGGTGACGGACACCCTGCGCGCCC
>JBDSKP010000768.1:0-8467 GCA_039916925.1 Duganella sp. | reverse complement strand
CGCACGGCGCGCTGCGTGACGCGCGCGAACAGGAATTCGCGCAGCTCCGTGAACAACGTGGTCGACACGCGCAGCACGCCGTAGGCCACCAGCGCGGCGACCGGCAGCACCAGCAACGCCTGCGGATGCGACGGCGAGATCGTCAGCGAGTCGATCAGCTTTTTCATCACCACCGGCACGCCGACGTTGGCCAGCTTGGCGCCGACCAGGCAGCACAGCGCCAGCAGCACGCGCCATTTGTAGACCCACAAATACGGAATCAGGGTCTTCAGGGTGGCGGCGTCGCTGCGGGTGGGCGCCGCGGGAGCGGAGGGGCTGGCGGAGTCTGGCGGGGAGTTCGGGTAACGGCGCATGGCGGATGTCGGCTTTTTATGGTTCAATCCCGGTAATTGTAGCCCCTGAAGAGAATTCACGATGACCACGCCCGAAAATCCAAATCCCATCGCCGTTACCGCCGTCAACCACGGCCTGCCCGCCGGCAAAATGCCCGAGCTGCGCATGATGCCGTCGCCGTCCGACGCCAACGTCTACGGCGATGTGTTCGGCGGCTGGATCATGTCGCAGGTCGATATCGCCGGCTCGCTGCCGGCCACCCGCCGCGCCAACGGCCGCGTGGCGACCATCGCCGTGAACTCGTTCCTGTTCAAGAATCCCGTGTTCGTCGGCGACCTGCTGTCGTTTTATGCTGATATTGTCAAGGTTGGCAATACGTCCATTACCGTCAACGTCGAGGTGTACGCGGAGCGCAACCGGCTGCAGGCCGATACAGTCAAGGTCACCGAGGCCGTGCTGACCTATGTGGCCACCGACTCCAACCGCAAGCCGCGCAAGGTGCCGCCGATCGAAACGCTGATGCATCCATAGCCTTTCGATGGACGCTCAACGCCGCCTCCTGTTAGCAGTGCTGGCCGCGTCGGTGAGCGGAGGCGTTAAACCCGCACAGCCAAGCAAAGGGGTCGTACCCCGTACGGGGTACGACCCCGGCTCCGGCGGTGGGTTGGGTGGTGCTTATCCGTTCAGCCTTGGCGTCGCCTCCGGCTCCCCCCTGCCCAACGCGGTCGTCATCTGGACCCGCATCCTCCACGATCCGCTCGCCGGCGCCGCCATGGCGCCGTTGGCCTTGGCCGTGCGCTGGGAGGTGGCCGAGGATGAGCGCTTCAGCCGCATCGTCGCCAAGGGCACGGCCAGCGCAGCGCCGCAGCTGGCGCACAGCGTCCATGTCGATGTCACCGGCCTGGGGCCGGCGCGCTGGTACTGGTATCGCTTCATGTTGGGCGGCGCCGTCAGCCCGGTCGGCCGCACCCGCACCGCGCCGGCGGCCGACGCCATGCCCGACCGGCTCAAGCTGGCCGTGGCCTCGTGCCAGCACTGGGAGTTCGGCACGTACGCCGCGCACCGCCACATCGCCGCCGCCACGCCCGATCTGGTGGCCTTCCTGGGCGATTACATCTACGAGTGGGGGCCGTACCAGTCGCGCCATCCGAAAAGCGCCGTGCGGTCCCATGAGAGCTTCACGCTGGCCGATTACCGCAACCGCTACGCCCAGTACAAGAGCGACCGCGATCTGCAGGCCGCGCACCACGCCGCGCCGTGGATCGTCACCTGGGACGATCATGAAGTGGCCAACGACTACGCCAACGACCGCGACGAGCGTTTGAATCCGAAGTTCCTGGAACGGCGCGCGGCCGCGTATCAGGCGTTCTACGAGCATATGCCGGTGCGGCTGGTGCTGCCGGCGCCGGGCGACTTCGCCCACATGCGCATCTACCAGCGCTATGACTGGGGCAGGCTGGCGCGCTTCCACGTGCTGGACGACCGGCAGTACCGCGCCTGGCAGGCTTGCCCGCCGGCGGAGCGCGGCGGCTCGTCGTCGGTGGCGCGGCGCCAGTGCGCGGCGCTCGGCGATCCGCACCGCACGATGCTGGGCGAGGCGCAGCAGCGGTGGCTGGATGACGGCCTCAAATCCTCGCGGGCGCGCTGGAACATCCTGACGCAGCAAACGCTGATGGCGCAGAACAGCCAGGTGCCGTTCAAGAGCGAAGCCGACACGCGCATCTGGACCGACGGCTGGGATGGTTATCCGATGGCGCGCCGGCGTTTGCTCGACGGGCTGGCCGCCAGCAAGGCAAGTAATCCGCTGATCCTGTCGGGCGACGTGCACAGCTTCTTCGCCGCCGAGATCAGCCGCGATCCGGCGCGTCCCCGTTGGGGCGCCAACGCGGTGCTGGCGACCGAGTTTTGCGGCACGTCGGTAACGTCGCCGTCGCGGCCGCAGGCGCGCACCGAGCAGTATGTGGCGATGAATCCCAGCATCAAGTACGGCCGCAGCGACAAGCGCGGCTTCATGCTGCTCGATATCACGCCGGCGGCGACCACCACGCATTTCGTCGGGTTGAACGACGTGCACGACGCGGCCAGCGGCATCGCCACCGCCGCCGGCTTCGTGGTGCAAAACGGCCGGCCGGGACTGGACCGCGACCGATGAACCGGGAGATGCCGCAGGCGGCGCGTCGGGCCAACCCCGCCAGCTTGTATCGATACGCTTGCCATACCACTTAGGGGTCGTACCCGAACGGGTACGACCCCAGTTGGCTGTGCGGGTTAAACCAGCCGCACAATCAAAACAACGAAATTTACGCGGCCTTCGGCTTCTCGTCGCGCAGCTGACGCCGCAGTATCTTGCCGACATTGGTTTTCGGCAGCTCGTCGCGGAACTCGATGAACTTCGGCTTCTTGTACGCCGTCAGCTCGTGCTTGCAATAGTCCAGCAACTGCTCCGCCGTCAGGTTCGGGTCCTTGCGCACCACGAACAGCTTGACCGCCTCGCCCGAGTTCTGGTCCGGCACGCCGATGCAGGCCACTTCCAGCACGCCCGGATGCGCCGCCACCACGCCCTCGACCTCGTTCGGATAAACGTTGAAGCCCGAAACGATGATCATGTCCTTCTTGCGGTCGACGATGCGCGTATAGCCGCGCTCGTCCATGATGCCGATGTCGCCGGTCTTGAAGAAGCCGTCGGCCGTCATCGACTTGGCCGTCTCGTCGGCGCGGTTCCAGTAGCCGGCCATCACCTGCGGTCCCCGGATGGCGATCTCGCCGGTCTGGCCCAGCGGCAGCACGTTGCCGTCGTCGTCCAGGATCTGCACTTCGGTCGATGGGATCGGCAGGCCGATGGTGCCGGTGAACTCCTTGATGTCGACGCGGTTGGCGGTGGCCACCGGCGACGTTTCCGACAAGCCGTAGCCTTCGATGATCGGCGTGCCAGTCACCTTGAGCCACTTGTCGGCCACGGCCTTCTGCACGGCCATGCCGCCACCGTTGCACACCGAGTAGCTGGAGAAGTCGAGCTTGGCGAACTCCGCGTTGTTGAGCAGCGCGTTGTACAAGGTATTGACCGCCGGGAACACCGCGACCCGGTACTTGGCCAGCTCCTTGACGAAGCCTGGGATGTCGCGCGGATTCGGGATCAGCAGGTTCAGCCCGCCCATGCGCATGCCCATGAAGGCGCTGATGGTCAGCGAGTAGATGTGATACAGCGGCAACGCGGCAACGAAGACGATCTGCTCCGGCTGCTGCTTGAACTGCAGCCACGCCTCGTTCTGCAGCACGTTGGCGATGATGTTCCGGTGCAGCAGGACGGCGCCCTTGGAAACGCCGGTGGTGCCGCCCGTGTACTGCAGGAAGGCGACGTCGTCGTGCCCCTGCTTAACCGGCTGCAAGGTCATGCCGGCCGCCTCGGACAGCATCTTCTTGTACGACACCGAACCGGGCAACGAGAACGCCGGCACCAGCTTCTTGACCTTGCGCACGACGAAGTTGACGATGGCGCCCTTCAACGTGCCCAGCATGTCGCCCATGGTGGCGACGATCACGTGCTTGATCTGGGTGTGCGCGATCACCTGCTCGACGGTGGTGGCGAAGTTCTCCAGCACGATGATCGCTTCCGAGCCCGAGTCCACCAGCTGGTGCTGCAGCTCGCGCGGCGTGTACAGCGGATTGACGTTGACCACCACGTAGCCGGCGCGCAGGATGGCGGCCATCGCCACCGGATATTGCAGCACGTTGGGCATCATGATCGCCACGCGCGCGCCCGGCTTCAAGCCCTTGCTCTGCAGCCAAGCGGCCATTTGGCGCGACAGCTTGTCAAGCTCGCCGTAGGTGAGGAATTTATCCATGCACACATAGGCGTTGCGGTCGGCGAATTTACCGAACGATTCCTCCAGCAGGTGCGTGATCGAGCGGTACCGCGTGGGATCGATCTCCGCCGGCATGTTCTCGGGGTAGGACTTGAGCCAGATTTTTTCCATCTTTATGCAGCCTTTTTCTTTTCGTTGGTGTGTTCGTCCCGCAGCACGCGCCGAAGGATTTTACCGACATTGGTTTTTGGCAGTTCCTCGCGGAACTCTATGTATTTCGGTTTTTTATAGCCGGTCAGTTGTTCTTTGCAGTAGGCCATCAGCTGCTCGGCGGTCAGGCCGGGGTCCTTGCGCACCACGAACACTTTGACGGCCTCGCCCGAATGTTCGTCCGGCACGCCGACGCAGGCGCATTCGAGCACGCCCGGATGGGCCGAGATCACGCCTTCCAGCTCGTTCGGGTAGACGTTGAAGCCCGAGACCAGGATCATGTCCTTCTTGCGGTCGACGATCTTGACGTAGCCGTTGTCGTCCATCACCCCGACGTCGCCGGATTTGAAGTAGCCGTCGGCGGTCATCACCTTGGCCGTCTCGTCCGGGCGGTTCCAGTAGCCGGCCATCACCTGCGGGCCGCGGATGGCGATTTCGCCCGGCTGCCCCAGCGGCACTTCGTTGCCGTCGTCGTCGAGGATGGCGATCTCGGTCGACGGTAGCGGCAAGCCGATGGTGCCGGTGAACTCGGTGTTGTCGGTGCGATTGCAGGTGGCCACCGGCGACGTCTCGGACAGGCCGTAGCCTTCGATGATGGACACGCCGGTCACCTTGCGCCAGCGGTCGTTGACGGATTGCTGGACGGCCATGCCGCCGCCATTGCACATCTTGAGCGCGGAGAAATCCAGATGCACGAAATCCGGATGGTTCAGCAACGCGTTGTACAGAGTGTTGACCGCCGGCAGCATGTGGAAGCGGTACTTGGCCAGCTCCCTGACGAAGCCGCCGATGTCGCGCGGATTGGTGATCAGGATGTTGAGCGCGCCCACCCGCGCGCCCCACATCGCGCAGGCCTTCAAAGCGAAGACGTGGTACAGCGGCAGCGCCGCGACGATGGCGATCTGCTCGTCGAGCGCTCCCATGGCCGGCTTGCCCCACGCCTCGGTCTGCAGCACGTTGGCGATCAGGTTCTTGTGCGTGAGGACGGCGCCCTTGGCCACGCCGGTGGTGCCGCCCGTGTATTGCAGGAAGGCCGGATCGTCCTGCTTCACGTCGACCGGCGCCAGCTTCATGCCGACGCCGTGCGACAGCGCGTCCTTGAACCGCACCGCGTTCGGCAGCGAGAATGGCGGCACCATGCGTTTGACATTGCGCACGACGAAATTGACCAGCATGCCTTTCGGGCCGCCCAGCATCTCGCCGATGCTGGCCACCAGGATGTGCCGCACCTGCGTGCGGCCCAGCACCTGCTCGAGCGTGGCGGCGAAGTTTTCCAGGATGAGGATGGCTTCGCAGCCGGAATCGGCGAGCTGGTGCTCGAGCTCGCGCGGCGTGTACAGCGGATTGATGTTGACCACGGTGTAGCCGGCGCGCAGGATGGCGGCGATGGCGATCGGATATTGCAACACGTTGGGCAGCATGATGCCGACGCGCGCGCCCTGCTTCATGGCGCGGCTTTGCAGCCAGGCCCCCAGCCGCCTGGAGTAGGTGTCGAGCTCGGCGTAGGTCAGGAATTTGTCCATGCAGACGTAGGCGTTGCGGTCCGCGAACTTATGGAAGGACTCCTCCAGCAACTGCACCAGCGAACGGTACTGTGACGTGTCGACCTCCGTCGGCATGCCGGGCGGATAGGACTTCAACCAGATTTTCTCCATCCTGTGCCTCTCGTCTCATTATCGTTGTGTCGCCGGCGCACAGGGCCGTTTGAGGGCGGGGGTCGTCTGCGCGAACCGCCCGAGCCTGCTTATGATGCGATGCTATCGGGCAGCCAGCCCGGACGCAAGCGCATTTAAGCATAATTAGAACATCGCTTCTAACGGCTTTTTATGCTGCACAGCAGCATCAGGGCGTGACTTGGGCGGCGGCGGCCTGCTGCTCGGGGCGGACGGCGGGCTCCGCCTCCACCGAAGCGAGGCGGGTGAGATGGTCGAGCTGCTGTTGACGTTGAGCGAAATCAAGCAAAGCTAATTTTTGCGCTGCAGCATAAAATCGCACGAACGTTCGCTCCTGCTTCATCAGCTCGCGGAAGGCGGGCAGGTAATCGTGGTAAGTTCCCACCGAACTCAGATGCGCGTTGGTCAGCGGCTCGGCGAACCAGCGGTCGTAGCCGGCGTAGCCACCCCAGCGTTCCTTGAGCTTTTGGTAGTCCGATTTCAGGTGGGCGAAGATGCGGGCCTTCTCGGCGCGCCGGTGGCGGGTGCTGGTTTTGCTGGCGTAGTTATCGGCCAGCATCTTGCGGTGCTCGACCAGCAGCGCCAGGAAATCCTGGCGGCGCGCGTTGTTGCGCACGTAGCTCTGGCGCATCTCGTCGGTGCCGTACAGTTCCAGCCAGCGCTGCACGCCGGCCTCTTCCACGGCGGTGGCGAAGCTCTCGTTGAACTGGGTGTCGCCCTGCACGTACACGACCTGGTGCGACAGCTCGTGGAACACCATGCGCGCCAGTTCGGCGTCGGAATAATTGATGAAGGTCGACAGCAACGGGTCGCTGAACCAGCCGAGCGTGGAGTACGCCGGCACGCCGCCGACCTGGACGTCGTTGCCCTCCTCGCGCAGCTCGTCGGCGTAGGCGGTGGCGTCGGCCTTGCTGTAGTAGCCCCGGTAGCTGACGCAGCCGGCGATCGGGAAGCACCACTGGATCGGCCGCAGCGACAGCTCCGGCGTGGCCACCACGTTCCATAACACAAACGGCCGCGACAGCGCGGCGTAGTTCTTGTAGCTGGCGTTGTTGGGAAGGCCCAGTTCCTGCACGGCGAAGCGGCGGATCAGCAGGGCTTTTTCCAGGCGGGCCTTGAGGCGGAGATCGGTGCCGGGATCCCCCAGCCAGTCATCGATCGGACGGGCGTCCGACCACAGCGCGTACTGGCCTTGCGCGGCCTGCACGTAGTACCGCAGCTGGGCGCAACCGGCCAGCAAAAGTACCGAGCATGCCGTCGCGACCCAGTATTTGGCTCGCATGACACGGCGGAGAAAATTGCGCATATGCTACCTTCAAGCAACGACTCTTTCAATCTCTACGAGTGTATCGTAAAAAGTCGGCGCGCGGCCCATGTCGGTGAGGCGCTGGCTGGTGACCTCGTTGGCGTTTTTACCATCCCTGGCTAGCTTCTTCCACCACACTGACAATCCGACAACCAGGCCCGGACGGGCCTTGTCCGTGACGCGCGCCTTGGCGATAAAACTGCCTCTGTCATTGTGGATGCGCACCATGTCGGCGTCGAAAATGCCACGTTTCGCGGCGTCGTCGGGATGGATGTCGAGGTGCGGTTCGCCCTCCGCCGAGCGCAAACTCTTGACGTTTACAAATGACGAATTCAAAAAATTTCGTGCCGGCGGAGAAATCATCGCCAGCGGATATTTTTTTGCAAGTTGAGGGTTGCTAGCAACAGATTCGTACGGAGGTAGATAAGTCGGCAACGGATCGAGGCCGTCGGCGGCCATCGCGGCGGAATAGAACTCGCATTTGCCCGACGGCGTCGTGAAGCCGCCGTGCGCGAACGGCGCCTCCGGCATGTTGAGTTTTTGCCAGCCCTTCGACTTCAACGACTCCCAATCGAAATGGACGGCGCGCGCGTCGCTGGTGTTGAACGCGATCGAGGCCAGTTCGTCGTCGCTGTCGCGGAAGCAGGGGTCGTCGAAGCCCATGGCCGCCGCCAGCAGGCGGAAGATCTCGGTGTTGGGCTTGGCCTCGCCCAGCGGGGCGATGGCGGCGTTGTTGGCCATCATGTACAGGTGGCCGAACGACGTGTGCGCGTCGACATGCTCGAGCTGGGTGGTGGCCGGCAGCACGATGTCGGCGTAGTCGACGGTGTCGGTCTGGAAATGCTCGAGCACGACGGTGAACAAATCCTCGCGCGCGAAGCCGGCCGCCACCTTCGACGAATCGGGCGCGATCGCCACCGGGTTGGAGTTGTAGACGATCAGCGCCTCGACCGCCGGGCCGAACTCGGGCGAGGCCGGGCGCAGCAGGTCGTCGCCGATGGTGGTCATGTTGATGGTGCGCGGCAGTGACTTGAGCAGGTCTGGCCGCTGCAGCCCCGTCTTGTTGGACGGGAACGAGCCGCTCGACGACAGCTGGATGCCGCCGGCCGCGTGGCGCCAGGCGCCCACCAGCGCCGGCAGGC
>JBDSKP010000767.1:0-3115 GCA_039916925.1 Duganella sp. | reverse complement strand
TCAGACTTTTGCGCGGCCACGCAACCCCGAACTCGGCGGTGGTGTCCGCCTTCGTGCTGTGCGGGCTGTACTTCGTGTCGTGGTATCTGATATCCCACTGGTCGGATTTTCCGGCGGCGCCGATCTTCTACCGCTGAGGTAGTCGGTTCGCGGTACGCCGGGCCGGGCCCGGGTCAGGCGGTGGTGGCGATACCGTACTTGCGCTGGGTATTGAAATACTGCGCCTGCAGCGCCTCCAGCGATGGATGGGCCGGGTCGATCTTGCGCATGCGCTCGATCAGATAGGCGCATTGCTCGGCCAGCGGCACCTCCCAACCCAGGTCGTCGAGCTGCTTCAAGATCGCCGAGGCCGCCGCCGGCAGCAGCGACATATTGGCCGGCGCCTTGCGCAGGCCGGCGTTGAGCGTGTCGACCGCCGCCCGCAGGTCGCCCTGGCCGCGCATCGCGGCGGCGTCGGCCAGCAGCTCGCTGACCTGCATCTTGATCTGTTCGCCCATGCCCTCGGCCAGGTCGTGGCGGCCGGCCTTCTCGAACACATTAACCGCGTCGTCCATCGTCACGCCGCTTTCGGTATCGTTCATCAGGTTGAGCATGACGTTCGAGGCCTGCTGGTCGAGCTTGACGCTCAGGCAGCTGTGCACCAGGCCGATCTTCAGGCCGGTCGACAGGCCGCGCGCGTTCTCGATGGCGTTGACGGCCGTGGCCAGCTCGGTGGCGGCGCCGGCCAGGTTGCCCGTCATTTCCTGCACCAGTCCGGCGGCGATGGCGCGGCAGGCCTCGGTGTTGGCGTTGCTGCGCAGCGAGCGCTCCATGTCCCGGATCACGCCGCTGGCCTGGGTGGCGTCGCCTTTCTTGACCAGCGTCTTGACCAGCCTGACGTGATCCTCCGGGTCGCGGAACTCCGAATACTTGGCCTTGGCGACGACCTGCTTGAAGGCCTTCTCGGCGACGCCGACGTCGCCCGTCTCGAGCGCCACCTCGCCCAGGTGGCGCAGGCGCCGCACGATGTTGGGCGAGATGCCGACCGCGTCCTCCAGCACCTTCTTGGCCGATTCCTGCTGGCCCAGCGCCTCGTGGGTGCGCGCCAGCAGGTCGTAGGCGGCCATGAACTTGGGATGCTCCTCGAGCAGCTGCACCAGCGTATGCTGGGCCTCGACGAATTTCTGCAGCCCGAACTGGCAGCGCGCCATGCCCAGGTGGGCCCACGCGGTGGGGCGGGTCAGCAGGATGGTCTGGTAGACGAATTCGGCCTCCACCAGATCGTCGATGGACACCAGCAGCTCGGCGCGCAGGCGCGCGTAATCGTTGGCGTAGCGGGGATTCTTGTCCTCGCCCTCCTTGCAGCTGGTGATGGCCCTGCGGATGCTGCCGGCGGCGAGCTGCTGGTACACCGGCCAGAACACGTCGCGCCGCTCGACCGCCTTGCGGATGCGTTGCAGCAGCGAGTCGACGGTGAACGGCTTGAGCACGTAATCGGTGGGCGCCAGCTCGACCGCGCCGATCACCTTGCTGTAGACGCCCTCGGAGGTGAGCATGATAAAGATGGTCCACTGCGCGATCAGCTTGTGGTGGCGCAGGTCCTCGAGCAGCTGCTGGCCGTCCTGGCCATTGTTCTCGCCGCTGCCGTTGCCCAGGTCGTACTCGCACAGCACGATGTCGTAGGGCTTTTTGGACAATTGCCGGATCGCGGTGCCGGAGCTCACCGCGTATTCGATCTTGGTGATCGAGCACTGGTTCAGCATATTGTGCAGGCTGCCCCGCATACCCGGATTCGGGTCGACGATCAGCACCGACAAGTCGCTATATTCTGCCATGACACAAACCCCTGCTTATATACGGTCTAGCATACCCCAAGGCAAGTCCAAATGTTACAGAATCCACGTGTTTGATGCTGAAGAGCAGGGTTTTATGGGGGAAATGCACGTCAAATGTTGCTTTGGCGGTAGTTTTTGGTCGGAAATGGCGCTGTATGGAGAGGCTGCTAACGGGTATAATGCGCGCAAAGGAATACTGCAAGAATTAGCCTCATGCCTCATCGCCCTTTAATCCGCAGCCTTGCTGCATCAACCATCCTCCAAATATGTTGATTCTGCCGGGCTCCAACGCCCTGTCCGCATTCCGTAGCCAACGCCTGTTGACGCAATTGCAAGCCGCGCTACCGTCCGTCGCCGCCGTCCAGGCGCGCTATGTCCACTTCATCGATGCCGCCGAGCCGCTGTCGGCCGACGACACCGGCCGCCTGGCCGCGCTGCTGACCTACGGCGAGCCGGCCCACGCCGACAACGCCGACGGCGCGGTCGAGCAGTTCTTCGTCATCCCGCGTTTCGGCACGATCTCGCCGTGGGCCTCCAAGGCCACCGACATCGTCCACAACTGCGGCATGGGCCACATCAAGCGCGTCGAGCGCGGCATCGCGTTCCGCATCAACCTGAAGACCGGCATTTTGGGCAGCAGCATCGGCGCGCCGAAGAAGCTGTCCGACCACGAGGCGTTGATCGTTTCCGCGTTGCTGCACGACCGCATGACCGAATCGGTGCTGCGTTCGGCCGACGAGGCGGCCGGCCTGTTCCGCACGCTGGACGCCAAGCCGCTGGAATCGGTCGACGTGATCGGCATGGGCAAGAACGCGCTGGAGAAGGCCAACACGGACCTGGGCCTGGCGATGTCGGACGACGAGATCGAATACTTGGACGCCGCCTTCACCAAGGCCGGCCGCAATCCGACCGACGTCGAACTGATGATGTTCGCGCAGGCCAACAGCGAGCATTGCCGCCACAAGATCTTCAACGCCGACTGGACCATCGACGGCGTGGCGCAACCGAAGTCGCTGTTCGGCATGATCAAGAACACCCACCAGTTGCAGCCGAAGGGCACCATCGTCGCCTACAGCGACAACTCGTCGATCATGGAAGGCGCCGAAGTGATGCGCTTCTTCCCGCAGGGCGAGGCGCAGCAGTACGCGCCGATGACGGAATTGACGCACACCTTGATGAAGGTGGAAACCCACAACCACCCGACCGCCATTTCGCCGTTCCCGGGCGCCTCCACCGGCGCCGGCGGCGAGATCCGCGACGAGGGCGCGACCGGCCGCGGCGCCAAGCCGAAGGCCGGCCTG
>JBDSKP010000766.1:0-2571 GCA_039916925.1 Duganella sp. | reverse complement strand
GCGTGATCCGCCACCACGCGGCCGACAGCGGCGGCGACGACGGCGACGTCGGCGAACTGCGGCAACTGGAGCTGCGGGTGGCGGCGATGGGCAACAAGCAGGCGGCCATGCGGCTGCTGCAATCGCTGATGACGCCGGCGCGCCACCACGGCGCCGTCGGCCTGATGGCCACCCGCCTGTTCCGCCAGCTGATCGATTAAACCGATGACCGACCATCACGCCAGGGACACCACGGCCGGCACGCTGATGATCATCGGCGGCGGCGAGGACCGCATCGACAACAAGGAAATACTGAACCGGTTCATCGCGCTGGCGGGCGGCCCCGCGCGCCCGCTGGTGGTGCTGACGGCCGCCGGCGAGATCCCCGGGCAGGTGTGGGAAATCTACCGCATCGCGCTCGACGACCTCGGCGTGCGCCACGTGCGCACCGACGACCGCGCCGACGCCGACAACGCGGCCATCGCCGACCGCGTCGCCGGCGCGTCGGCCATGTGCACCCACATGCTGTCGGCGGGCGCCGGGCCGCGCCTACCTGGGCTGGACCGCGCCGAGGGTCTTGATCAGATCGCTGAGACGGTAAGGCTTGGGAATCAGGTCGAACGCGTCCAGATCGGCGCTTTGATCGTGCAGGCTTGACCTGGTGTAGCCCGAGGCCAGCACCACCTTCATGCCGGGAAACTCGCGGCGGGCGATCTTGGCCAGCTCGATGCCGCCGATGCCGGGCATGACCACGTCGGAGAACAGGATCGCGATGTCCGGATTGGCGCGCAACGTCTCGAGCGCCTCGATGCCGTTGTTGGCCGACAGCACCTCGTAGCCGAGGTGGCCGAACAGCGCCACCGCCGTCTCCAGCACGTCCGGCTGATCGTCGACCAGCAGCACCTTCTCCGCTTTGCTGTGACCGCTTGGGGTGTGGAGGCCGTCGGCGCCGACGATGGCCGGGAAGTACAGCGCGACGGTGGTGCCCTCGCCCACCGCCGACTTGATCACCATGTCGCCCCGGCATTGCTGCGCCAGCCCGTACACCTGGCTCAGCCCCAGCCCCGTGCCCTTGCCGACCTGCTTGGTGGTGAAAAACGGTTCGACCGCGCGCGCCAGCGTCTCCGGCGCCATGCCGGTGCCGGCGTCGGTGACGGCCACCCTGACGTAGGTGCCGGCCGCCAGCTGCCCGACCTCGCCGTCGGCCAGTTGCACGGCGCCGGCGTGGATCGTCACGTCGCCGTGGTCGTGCATGGCGTCGCGCGCGTTGACGACCAGGTTGAGCAGCGCCGACTCGAACTGGGTCGGGTCGATCAGCACGTCGGGCAGGTCCGACTCGACCCGCATGCCCAAGCGCATGCGGCTGGGCACGGCGCGGTGCAGCACCGCCTCGAACGAGCGGATCACGCGGCCGATGTCGTGCGGTTCCTGGCGCAGCGGCTGCTGGCGCGCGAACGCCAGCAACTGCTGCGTCAGCGACGCGCCGCGCTGCGCGGCGCGCTCCATCGCGTCCAGCGCGCGGCCCTGGACCGTGCGGTCGCCGACCGTGCGCAGGATGTCAAGCCCGTTCATGACGACGTTGAGCAGGTTGTTGAAGTCGTGCGCGATGCCGCCGGTCAGTTTGCCGATCGCCTCGAGCTTTTGCGACTGCGCCAGCGTTTCGCGCGTGCGCTCGAGCTGCTCGGCCGCCAGGCGGCGCTCGGTGATGTCGCGCGTGACCTTGGCGAAGCCGATCAGCTTGCCCATCGGGTCGCGGATCGGGTCGATCACCACGTTGGCCCAGAAGCGCGTGCCGTCCTTGCGCACGCGCCAGCCCTCGCGCTCGAAGCGCCCGTGCGCCAGCGCCATGTCGAGCGCCGCGCGCGGCTCCCCGGCGGCCTGGTCCTCGGGCGTGTAAAACATCGCGAAGCTGCGGCCGACCACCTCCCCGGCCTGGTAACCCTTGATGCGGCGCGCGCCCTCGTTCCAGTTGGTCACCACGCCCTCCGGCGACAGCATATAGATCGCGTAGTCGGTCACGCCCTGCACCAGCAGCCGGAAGCGCTCCTCGCTGGCGTGCAACTCCTCCTGCGCGGCGCGCTGCGCCGTGATGTCGCGCGTGATCTTGGTGAAGCCGAGCAGCTCGCCGGCGGCGTCGCGGATCGGATCGAGCACCACGCTGGCCCAGAAGCGCGTGCCGTCCTGGCGCACGCGCCAGCCCTCGTCCTCGAACTTGCCGGCGGTTCTGGCCTGCTCCAGCGCGTGCAGCGGCCGGCCGCGCGCCTGCTCCTCGGCCGTGTAGAACACGGAAAAGTGGCGGCCGACGATCTCGTCCTCGCGGTAACCCTTGAACCGCTGGGCGCCGGCGTTCCACGTGATCACCACCCCTTCGGGCGACAGCGTATAGATGGCGTAATCGGTGACGCTGACGATAAAATGACGAAACCGCTCGGCCTCGATGGCGTGGGCGGCCGACGACTTTTCTTGTTGCATGACGCTCCCTCGTGACTGTTGTACTTCCCCCCCCCGATTTTAAAGGAGCGGCCGTATAATGCGGGCCGAGCCGGGCTTCAATCGTCCGTCCAGGACAAACGGTCACTTGCATGAGCGAAT
>JBDSKP010000765.1:0-6416 GCA_039916925.1 Duganella sp. | reverse complement strand
CCGACAGGAAGAACGGGATCGCGCCGGCGGCGTTTTCCAGTTTTCCTTTGATCGCGTGGCGGTTGGCGACGAGGACTTCCTTCGATGGCAGGCTGCGCAAAGCCGGAATCTGGATGGCGTCAATGCGGATACCCAAGCCGCCGAGCGCCGTCTGAGGATCGCTCAGGAAGCTCTGGCGGAAGCTGTCGTCGCCGGAGAGTTTGGATAGCAGCAGGTCGAGATCTTGCGGGGAATGCGAGGCCATGTCATCACCTTTCATGTGAGGGGTAAGGTCTATGCGTATCAATACGCAAGTCCATGCTAGGACAAAGCTTGACCGACCTCAAGGTATTTCTACATAGCAATATGCTAGCGACTTCGCGCGGTGTCCGCCGGCGGCGCCGGCGATTGTTTGGCCAGCTCCGAGTGCGCGCTGCCCATGACCAGTTCGAACGCCTGGGCGAAAGCGCGCAACAGCTCGGGCAAGGCGGCCTCCTGCGCTCTGAGGCGCTCCTCGAGCGCCGTCGCCGCAGCGAAAAGCTCGGGCGCCGAAATGTTTCCGGCCGCGCCACGGATCTTGTGCACAAGTTCGGCCGCACGCGTCAGATCGCCGTGGTCGATTGCATCATGAATGTGTTGTAAAGTGGCGCCGAAGTCGTGGGCGAACAGGCCCAGCAGCCGCGTCAGCAGCGCGCCGTGGCCGCCGAGGCGCTCCAGCGCCGCATCCATGTCGATGCCAGGGCGCGGACCCGGCGCCGCGGCCGGCGCCGTTGCGCCCGCGCGCGGCGCGTCCGTTTCGTCGGCCGGCGGGCGGCCGGGATCGGGCTCAACCCACGTGGCCAGCACCGCGTACAGCGTGTCGGGATCGATCGGCTTGGTGACGTAGTCGTTCATGTCCATGCTCAGGCACCTTTCGCGGTATCCGGCCACCGCGTGCGCCGTCATGGCGATGATAGGCAGCGCCGCGTGGCGCTCGTCGGCGCGGATCAGCGCCGTGGCCTGGTAGCCGTCCATGTCGGGCATCTGGATGTCCATCAGCACCGCGTCGTATTTGCGCGCGTGGATCATGCGCGCCGCCTCCTCGCCGCTGGCGGCCAGGTCGACCCGCACGCCGGCGCGCTGCAGGATTTCGCTCGCCACCTGCTGGTTGATGCTGTTGTCGTCGACCACCAGCACATGCGCGCCGCGGATGCGCTGGACCGCGAACGACGGCGGCGCCGACAGCTTGACCACCGTCTGGCCGGCGTCCAGTCCCAGCGCGGTCATGATGGCGCCGCGCAGCAGGTAGGGATTGGCCGGCTTGTCGATGAAGGGCATGCGGCGGGTTTGCTCGGCGGCTTCGTTATCGTGTTCCCGCGCGTAGGCGGTGACCATCAGGATGGCCGGCACCGCCGCCAGTTCCGGATCGGCGCCGATGCGGCGCAGCGTTTCGACGCCGTCCATATCCGGCATGTCGGCGTCGATCAGCAGGATGTCGTATTTTTCCATCTGCAGCGCGGCCACGGCGGCCGCGCCGGAGGCCACCGCGCGCGCCTGCAGGCCAAGGGCGCGCAGCTGGATCGTCAGCATGTGGCGCGTCGCTTCGCTGTCGTCGGCCACCAGCACGCGCTTGCCCAGCACCTGCGCCGGCACCGGCGGCAGGCGCGGCGTCTGGTCGGCGGCCGGTTGCAGCTGCACCGTGAAACTGAAACTGCTGCCGACACCCGGCTCGCTGTCGACGGCGATCACGCCGCCCATTTTGCGCACCAACTGCTGCGAGATCGCCAGTCCCAGCCCGGTGCCGCCATACAGACGCGTGGTGCTGGCGTCGGCCTGGGCGAAGGCCTGGAACAGGCGCGCCTGCTGCTCGCTGCTGATGCCAAGGCCGCTGTCCTCGACGGTGAAGCGCAGCGCGACCGTGCCCGGGGCGATGTCGGCGGGGTCGCGTTCCGGGGCGCGCTCGACGCGCAGCTCGATGTGGCCGCGCGCGGTGAACTTGAGGGCGTTGCCCACCAGGTTGACCAGGATCTGGCTCAGGCGCAGCGGATCGCCCAGCAAATTCGACGGCACATCGGGCGCCGCCCAGATCACCAGTTCCAGCCCGCGCTCGGCGGCGCGCCACGAGAACAGGTCGGCCAGCTGGTTGAGCGTGTCGGGCAGGTCGAAGGGCAGGGCCTCGAGTTCCAGCTTGCCCGATTCGATCTTGGAGAAGTCCAGCACGTCGTTGATGATCTCGAGCAGGCTTTGGCCGGCACGGCCGATCTTGCGGAAGTAGTCCAGCGGCTGCGGCGGCAGGTCGAGGTGGGTGCCCAGGCCGGCGAAGCCGAGGATGGCGTTCATCGGGGTGCGGATCTCGTGGCTGATATTGGCCAGGAACTCGCTCTTGGCGCGGGTGGCCGCTTCGGCGTTGGCGCGCGCCTGTTCGATCATGCGCAGCGCCCGCGCCTTCTGGTAGGCCGACACGAACGGTTCCTTCAGCGCCTTGAGCAGATCGAGGTCGCTCGCTTCGAACTTGGTTTGGTACTGGTAGTTCTCGAAGATCAGATAGCCCTCGACCTGGCCGTCGATGACCACGCGCACGGACAGCATCGCGCAGACGTCGCCCGGCAGCGACTGGTCGAGGTGAATCTCGAAAATATCCGGCGCGATCATGCAGTCGGGCGGGGCGTAGCGCAACTCGGCCTGGTGCAGGTCGACGCTGTAGGCGTCGGTGGCGGCGTCGATGCGGCCCCAGGCCGCGCGCAGGGTCATGGTCTCGGTGCCGGCTTCGCGCACCAGCGCCAGGGCCGAATCGATGCCCTTGATGACGGTCGACTCCTGCAGTATGGTCTGCAGCAGCGCGTCGAAGTCGAGCTGCTCGTTGATCGATTTGACGATGGCGTTGAGCTTTTCCAGGTGCCGGGTGCGTGAGTAGACCAGCGCCTGCAGCATCTTCCCCTTGTTGTGCAGCTGCCGCACGCGCCAGCGCACCAGCGCCCACGTCAGCAGGCAGGCGATCAGAAAATAGCCGGTCCGGGCCCACCAGGTTTGATGCCAGGCCGGCGGCACCACCACCCGCAGCGACAGTTCGTCGACGTTCCACAGGCCCTCGCGGTTGCTGCCGCGCAGGCGCAGGCGGTAGGTGCCCGGCGGCAGGCGGTTGTAGCTGGCCACCCGCCGGCTGGCGTCGGCCTCGGTCCAGCGGCGGTCGTAGCCTTCCAGCAGGTAGGCGTAGCGGTTGCGCTGCGGCGCCGAGTAGTCCAGCGCCGCCAGTTCCACCTCGAAGTTCTGGGTGTCCGGCGTCAGCGTCAGGGTCGGCCCCTCCGGGCTGCTCAACTGGTCCGGCGTGAGCGCGCGCTGGTCGACCCGCACGGCGCTGATCACCAACGGCGGACGGTAGCCCCAGTCGTTCAGGCGGCCGGCGTAGACCACCGCCATGCCGGAGGTGGCGCCGAACAGCAGGTCGCGTTCCTTGGTGACGGTGCTGGCGCCGATGAAGAAGGTGCGGAACGCCAGGCCGTCGGCGCGGGTGAGCGCGCGCGCCTTGAGCGTGGTGGCGTCGACCACGGCGATGCTGTCCGAGGTGGCGGCCCAGATGCGGCCGGCCGGGTCCGAGCGCAGCGCCATGATGGTGCCGGTCGAGAGCCCCTCGGCCATGCCGACGCGCTCGAACACCGGCGAGCCCCTGGCGTCGCGGCCGGTCATCACGCAGATGCCGGCGCCGTAGGTGCCCACCCACAGCCTGCCGCGGCTGTCGATCACCAGCGAACTGATGACCGCTTCGGAGAGCGCGCCGGCGACGGCCGGCGCGGCGCGGATCTGCTCGATCTTGCCGGTGGCCGGATCGAGGCGATTGAGGCCGTTGCGGGTGGCGATCCACAGCGTGCCGTCGGCGTCGGGCACCACCGCGTGGATGCGGTTGTCGGTCAGGCCGCCGCTTTCGGGCGGACCCTGGACGTAGCGCACGATGGTGTTGGCGGCGACGTCGTAGCGCAGCAGCCCCTCGAAGGTGCCGAGCCACAGCTGGCCGTCGCGCTGCAAAATGGTGCCGATGCGGGGGTGGGGGTTGTCCTGCGGGAGGGCGACGCGCTTGACGGCGCGCCCGCCGCCCTGGCTGCGGTACAAACCGAGCTGGGTGCCGATCCAGGCCTCGCCCGGCCCGGCCTCGGCCAGCGCCAGCACCACCCGCTTGGGCAGCGCCGTCTCCGGCTGGTGCGGGTCGGGGCGCAGCGCCGCGCGCCGGGTGCCGTCGGTGGCGACGATGTCGATCCCCTGGTCGGCCAGCGCGATCCACACGTCGCCGCGGCTGTCGGTCATCAGCGCGGTGACCGCCGCCTCCTGCTCGCCCTCGCCGCCGAACACCGAATCGATGCTCTCGCTGTGCGGATCGTAGATGTCGACGCCGCGTTCCGTGCTGACCCAGATCATGCCGCTGCGGTCGCGCAGCAGCGCGGCGGTGCGGTCGTTACTGAGGCTCAGAGAGACCGCCGGCTGGTGCAGGATGCGGTTGCCGCGCCCCGTGGCAGTGGTGTATTCGACGACGCCGCCGCCGTAGGTGCCGGCCCACCAGGTGCCCGGCGTGCTCTCGACGACCGACAGCACCATGTTCGATTCCATGTCCTTGACGCCTTTGAGCGCCAGCAGGTGGCCGCTGTCGGCCAGCGGATCGACGGTGCCGATGCCGCTCTTGAGCGTGCCGAAGGCGATCTGCCCGCGGCTGTTCTCCCCCAGCGCCATGACGGTGTCGCTCCAGCCGCCCGGGGCGGCGGTGGCGACCGGGATGGGGGCGATGGCGCCGCCGGGCTTCATCCGCGCCAGTCCGGTGCCGGTGCCGATCCACAGATTGCCGGAGCGGTCCACCAGCAGCGCGCGGATCTGGTTGTCCGGCAGGCCGGGCGCCGTCTCGCGGGTGTGGTTTTTAACGGTGCCGCGGATGGCGTCGTAGAATTTGAGGCCGGTGGGCGTGCCGATCCAAAGATTGCCCTTGGCGTCGCTGGCGATGGCGCTGACCAGGCCACGGCTCAATTCCTCGTTGAGATGGACGAAGTGTTGCTTGCGGTTGTCATACATCGCCAGGCCGGCGGCGGCGGTGCCTACCCACAGGCGGCCGCGCGCGTCGACATGCAGGGTTTGAATGAAATCGCCGGGCAGGCTGGTGGCGTCGGCGGCGTTGTGGTGGAAGCTGCGCACGCGATACCCGTCCCAGCGCGCCAGGCCGCTCTGCGTGCCGATCCAGATGTAGCCGTCGCCATCCTGCGCCAGCGCCATGCTGACCGGGTGCGGCAGGCCTTGTTCGAGGCCGAGGTGTTCGAACAGCGGGGTGGCCAGTTTATCCCAGCGCTCGGCGCCGGCCGTGGCGGGGCCGAACAACATGGCGCCGACCAGGAGGCACAGGCGGGCCGCCGGCGCGAGGGCGGCGCGGGAACGCGGGACGGCACGCCATAGCCGGCGCGCGGCGGCGAGACAGGCATGCGGCGATGGGGCATGGATGTTCAAATCAGGGCACACTCCCGGCAAGTAATTATCAGCATACGGAATAGCCGGCTGAAAGTCCATGCTTGCGGCGCGAATTCGCCGCCGCTTGTACAATCGGCATGAGCATTGCCACAACGAACCCACATATGAAGCCCGCGCTATGAAACCTCAACTACTGGTGCTGGCCGCCAGCCCCTCCGCCGCGGTCATGGAACAGCTGGACCGTCATTTCGAATGCCACCACGCGTGGCGCCAGCCGCGCGAAGCGCAGGCGGAGTACATCCGGGGCGTGGCCGCCGGTGTGCGCGGCCTGCTGACCACCGGCGCGATCGGCGTCAGCCCGGCGCTGCTGGACCAGCTGCCGGCGCTGGAAATCGTCGCCGTCAACGGCATCGGCACCGACGCGGTGGCGCTGGAGGCGACCCGCGCGCGCGGCATCATCGTCACCAACACGCCCGGCGTGCTGACCGACGACGTGGCCGATCTGGCGCTGACGTTATTGTTGGCGGCGGCCCGCCGCCTGCCGGCGCTGGACCGTTACGTGCGCGGCGGCGCCTGGGAGGCCGGCCAGCCGCTGGCGCCCACGCGTGCGCTGCGCGGCAAGGTGTGCGGCGTGTACGGCTTCGGCCGCATCGGCCAGGCGGTGGCCGCGCGGGCCGAGGCCTTCGGCATGCGGACGCTGTATTTCCAGCCGCGCGCCATCGACGGCGTGGCGCAGCAGCGCAGCGCCTCGCTGCTCGATCTGGCGAAGGCCAGCGACTATCTGGTGGTGTGCGCGCCCGGCGGCGCGGCCACGCGGCACGCGGTGAACGCGGGGGTGCTGGCGGCGCTGGGACCGGAGGGCACGCTGGTCAACATCGCCCGTGGCTCGCTGGTGGACCAGCGGGCGTTGATCGCGGCGCTGAGCGGCGGCGCGCTGGGCATGGCGGCGCTCGACGTGTTCGACGACGAGCCGCGCGTGCCGGCCGCGCTGCGCGAGCTCGACAACGTGGTGCTGACGCCGC